>JAPUHZ010000447.1 GCA_027297485.1 Deltaproteobacteria bacterium | reverse complement strand
CTTCGATGGTATAGTCCTCTTCCGCTTCGAGCCTGGGGACCAGCTTGGCAAAGGTGTAGTAATGTTGTACCGGCTCCTCGGCGGGGCCGCTGATGATCAAGGGGGTGCGGGCTTCGTCAATGAGTATGTTGTCCACTTCGTCCACAATGGCGAAGTTGAGTTCCCGCTGGACATACTCCTCTAGAGAAAATTTCATGTTGTCCCGCAAATAATCGAATCCAAACTCGTTGTTGGTCCCGTAGGTGATGTCCGCGAGATAGGCCTCTTTGCGCGTAATTGGGCGTAGATTGAGATAACGGTAGTCCTTGGTGATGTAAGTCGGGTCGAAGAGATAACCCTCCTCATGCACAATGGAGGCCACGGACAGGCCCAGCAGGTGATAGATCGGACCCATCCACTGGACATCCCTCCGCGCCAGATAATCATTGACCGTCACCAGGTGCACGCCCCGACCCGTCAAGGCATTGAGATAAAAGGGCAACGTCGCCACCAGGGTTTTTCCCTCTCCGGTCTTCATTTCGGCGATCTTGCCCTGGTGCAGGACCACTCCGCCGATCATCTGGACGTCGAAGTGGCGCAGGCCTATAGTTCGCCTGGATGCCTCCCGAACTGCGGCGAACGCCTCAGGAAGGATTTCATCCAGGACTTCGCCCTCCGTTTTGCGCAACTGCCGATCAAGCTCATCGACCTCTTCTTTAAGCCGCTCTCGTTCTTCTCCGCTTGCAGCCGCAGCCCGGGCCTCGGCCTCTTCCAAGGCGGCGCCTGGTTGAGTCGTCGGCTCCTGGATACGTTTTTTAAACTCATCGGTCTTAGCCCTTAGCTCCGCATCGGTGAGCTTTTCATATTGCGGCTCCAAGGTGTTAATCTGCGCTACAAGGGGCTGGATGCGCCTCAGCTCCCGCTCATTCTTTGTGCCGATGATTTTCTTAAAAAAATCCCACATATGGCTTACTTAAGATACACGATCCCCAATAGAGTGTACAAGATGCTTCCACTCTCCCCGAAGATTTGGGGGCGGTCTTCCGTCCCTAGGTTCACCGATGTTCAGCAAGAAACAAAACACGCTTGGAACCTGGGAGAGTACATTGCTCTTTCACCTCGGTCCGAAAAGAACCTGACGATAAATGGCCACTAGGCGAGAGCAACAAAAACAAAAATCGTACGCACAAGGTACCGACAAGCCCTGCAAGTTGGATTACGCACCTATAGGGGCTTTGGGAGCGGGCCCCCCTATGACCCAAGGCTGGAGGGCTTGGCGCCCGATGCCTGGCACAGAGAATTTCGGACTGAGGTTCACTCGTGGGCCATCTGGTTACCCAACTCTTTCTCACAACTCGGGGCAAATCCGAAGACCTGCTCCCAAACTTCTTTCGACTCCATGCAAAGATAGACAAAAACGGTCGGTGAGGCGTTGCGTATCCAGCGGAGCATCTTCCGATACATGCTGACACGCAGGGGTTGGAAATAGCGCATTTTGCCATCTGGACAATGAACCTGCTCCCCGGAGAGGAGCCGAGTCGAGGGAAACCTCTCTCGCATGATCTTCTTTAAGCCTGGGGTATTGCGCAATACCCCCATGCTGAGCCAGGCAATTCTGGTATGATCCACGACTGTGAAAATCCTCTCGACCATAGCCTGATAGTCTTTATCCCAACCGGGGTACTCGATCATAGGATCGAAGTGAAATCCCAACTTATACCCTGCCTCCTGGCAACGACGGGCCGCCAAGAGTCTTTCTTCAAAGGATGCTGTCAGATGCTCATCCTTCTCGATGACCCTCTGGGGATTCATTGACCAGGAGACCACCACCCGACCCTTAGGATCCAGGTCCAAGAGGCCTTCTACTCGGTCGCTCTTGGTCTTGAGTTCCAGCAGCACATTGGGCTGTTCCGCAAAGAAAGGAATCACCTCGGCAGAAAAACCGATATAGGGATCCAGGGCAAGGCTATCCGTAATTTCACCGGTGCCGATGCGAAAGAAAAAACGACGATGGCGGCTAAGGAGCCTGTGGGCCTCGTCGAGGAGGTCATCCACATTGCTAAAAACCTTGAGTGCCGGATTGTGAGCCAGGTACTCCTGGAGGTAACAGTAGCTGCACTCCATCGGGCAGCTACTGGCAAAATTGATTACAAAATAGTTGCAGCATACCTGTCCTTGGCTGCCGGGACATTTCTTCAGGAAATCCCCTTTGTGACGCATCAAGAAAAGTCGTCCTTTCCCTTTTCCCAATGGATCGCTTGAAGAGAAAAGAGCGGATCCAGAAGATTGAGGAGAATCGACAAAGGTAAAAGGAACGTTCGGGAAGGCCCTTCTCAGGTTCCTGAAAATGGGGCTCCTCTCTGACCCGACTTCGACGATCACCTCATGGGGTTCAAAATCCCGCATCTTCCTCTTCCCCTAGAAGGGCGAAAATCTCCTTCATGGTTTTTTTTCCCAACGTTTGCCCAAGCTCTCCAACCAACTGTTTCAACTCTTCATAGCTGGTAGCCCTCACCTGCACGGTCAAAGTCCCCCCTTCCAAACCCGGCGGAACGGTCATTTGGATCTGGGGCTTAAGCTTTATCTCACGGATCCTCTTCTGAATCTCCTCCTCGATCCGACTCAATCGGGGAAACCTGAGACGCCGTACCTCCTCCTTGATACGCTTCAGCTTGTCGTTCCGGCTAAGCCGAGGGTCTGAAGAGATCCGTAAAAACGACTCCCCCATCAGGACCTCAGAGAGACTCACCCCGTCTCGTAGGGCAATCTCCTCTAGCCAGTCCAAAAAATCCCGAAAGTGGTTCTCCCCGATCTTGAGCCCCTGCGCCAAACTCAGGAGAGCTTCCTGGTCAGCCTCACTCAACTTAAACCACCGCTCCAGAGTCTTCTTGTGAAACCCCTTTTTCTTGCCGTAATCGAGGATTTTCTGATCCATCATAGCCTATTCCCCCAACAAATTCCGCTAAGAAACTTTCATAAATTAAGGCTTTATTTTCTTTCCCCCTTTTCCTGGCGCCCTGGGCCAGAATAGCGACCTTTTTGGCCAGGGCCTCCACGACCCAGCTCCTCCTTTCGCCTCGGAGGCCTGAGTGAAGCAGGTTCCGAAGCGCCAGGATACGAAAGCGGTCCAGTCCCCAAGTGGAACGGGATAACTGATCCTCGTGCCCCCCCCTTTTTAATACCAGAGGCTCAGGGATCAAGGAAACCGAAGTATCCACAGCGACACGGAGCCAAAGATCGTAATCCTCACAGACAGCAAATGCCTCATCGAATCCCCCCAGCCTTTCAAACAGCTCTTTGGTCATCATTACAGCCGAGGGGCTGACCAGGCAGAGATCCAGGCTCGCACAAAAGATATCCCCCGATGATTTGCGATGCCTTTTTTTCGGGTTCACCCTGACTCCATGCCGTATCCAGATCTCCTCCGTCTGACAGATCTGGACCTCCGGGTGCGTCTCCATAAAGGCCACCTGCGTTTCAAGCTTTCTCGGTTGCCACAGGTCGTCGGAGTCCAAGAAGGCCAGATATTTACCGCAGGATCGACGAACGCCGAGGTTACGCGCCGCAGCTACACCACGCTTAAGCTGAGAGAGCACACTAAGCCTGGAACCGTATCTCGACAGCTTCTCAACCGTACCATCCTCCGACCCATCATCCACCACAATAAGCTCGAACCCTTGATAACTCTGACTAAGGACAGATTCGATGGCGTCGCATACCATCGACCAACGATTGTAAGTAGGAATGATAACGCTCACAAAGGGCATCATCGCCTATCTTTCCTAGTTTTTGGGAACAAAGCAAGCCAAGAGCGGCTCTAAGTCAGAAAGTGTGGTGCGCCAGAGAAGCGCAAGGGGTCCGCTCCCCGAAATAACCCGTTCAAGCAGTTCAAAGGATTCAAAGGTTTCTTCTGACGAATTGAACGGATTGAACTAGTTGAAACGATTAGAACCCCCTTTTCGCCCAGAAGGTTTTTTCCTGAGGAACCACACTATTAGGAATAGATCCGTCAAGAGCTTGGGGTGATGATAGAAGTCGTAGCCTAGAGGAAGCATCAAAAATTTTGATACGTGATAGCCGTGGTATAGTATTATGGTTAAACAGAGTGTTGAAAAATTCTGTTCTCAACCTGGTAAAAAAGGTCCCAGATGCAGGGTGCACGAGAAACCCGTGAGCGAAGGCGTACTTAGAACGTACGTTGGAGCGAGCGGGTCAAGCGCAACGAAACAGATGGGCCTTTTTCAACAAGCTGTTAAAAATTGTACCCTCACTGTCCTCAGATGCAACGCTCACTAGGGTCCCTATTTTCTTAATGTTTCCTAACTCTTACGGGCTAGAGAAGGAACTGGGTATACTTTTCACAAGGCCCATGAGCAGGCTTACTCTTTAGTTTTAAACTAACCTCAATTTTCGATTGACAAGCGTTTAATAGTCGGGATATTATCTCCTCGCTTTTGCCTGGCTCTATCTACACTGTTATATTTTTTTACACTTTGAAAACAAGGCGCTTATGCCTGGCAAAAAAATCAGCCTGCTACCAATTAGGTTGCGGGACTAACATAAGGAGCAGATTCCATGTGGCGCTGGAGAGCTAACAGTTTAGCCCCCGACCAAGCCTCGACGTCTGTGATCGATCAAGGGTGTGATCTCGAAGGGCGTTTCGTTTGTTCCGGGACGGTGGTCCTGAACGGGAAATTCCAAGGAGAACTATTCTCATCGGATACTCTCCTTCTGGGAGAGACAGGAGAGCTTAAGGGCGAGGTGCAAGTGGGTGTTGCCGTCGTGAGCGGACAGATCACAGGCAGTCTCATTGCTCGAGAGCGCGTCGAGCTACGGCCGACCGCCCGCATCTTCGGCGATATTATAACCCCCGTACTGGTACTGGAAGAGGGCGTGGTCTTTGACGGCCACTGTAAGATGAAAGCCGAGGAGCTTCTGGCGAGCCAGAAGAGTTCCTAAGCAGCAGAGAGATGGATAGAAAATACTCGATCCTTATCCTCCCGTGGCGGGGAACCCGGATTCGCCGTCTCATCCTTTCCCAAAGGTTGATTCGCTATCTCCTATTGGGGGCAGTTATTCTGCTAGGCACCAGCGGGTGGCTATTGGGCGATTACGTGTTGATGAAAGTTCAAACAAAAGAAATCCATCAGTTCATAGCGGAGGCCAAGGCCCAGAGAGAACAATTATCAGCCTTGAAAAAACGAACCAAGGATCTCCAGCTACTTCTTGCCAACTGGAAAGGGCTTCAGGGAAAGGTCCAGGCCTCCCTCCCGCCTCGACACAGATCCTCTACCAACGGTCATTACTCGGTAAAGGAGCTGGAAAACAGCCTCGTCTCGCTCCAGAGCGAACTCGAGCGCCTGATCGCCTCCATCCCTTCTGCTTGGCCTGTCAACGGCCGGGTAAGCTCAGGGGTCGGGATGCGGCGTGATCCTTGGACAGGGAAACCGGAGTTCCATTCGGGACTCGATATTCCAAAGCCCATAGGGACTCCGGTCTACGCGCCGGGGGATGGGGTCGTGGATACTGTCAAAAGAAGCAAGGTCAACGGTCGAACTTTGGGCTTAAACCACGGTCAAGGAATTACCACCCGATACGCACATCTATCGAAGATTCAGGTCAAAAAGGGAGATCGAGTCCGCAAGGGGCAGCAGATCGCAATTGTCGGAAATACGGGCAAAAGCACAAATCCTCATCTTCATTATGAGGTGCGCATTAACGGCGTTCCCATCGATCCACGCCGCAAACTCATTAAATAAAACTCTCCATCTTCTTAAAGAACTGCTCCACGGTCACTTTGGCAATCCCCCCAATCATCCTTTGTCCTACCCCTGCGATCAATCCCCCCACCTTGGCGTCCGCGCTGTATCTGAGAATGGTCTCACCATTTTTCTCATCAAGGTCCATGGCCATCTCCCCCTGGATGAAACCGGGACCTCCCGACCCTTCACCACTCAGGACATAGTGGACAGGGGCCTGCTTCTCTTTGATCGAGACCTTTCCTTTGTAAGTTCCCTTGACCGCTGCAATGCCGATCTTCATCGTCGCCTCATATTGATCCGGGCCAACCTCCTCAAGACCCTCACATCCTGGCATACACTGAGCCATGATCTTTGGATCCAGCAACAGATCCCAGACTCGCTTTCTGGATGCCTTAAAGGTGTAACTGCCCTCGATTTTCAAAAGAGTCCCTCCTTTTTGACAGGACCATAATGTTTATCCCCCAAAATTACAATACTGCCCCAGCTTACCCTAACCCGTCCACAAGCTTGCAACGCCTTAAAACCCCTGGCCGGCGAGAAGGCGGCGGGTGCAAGGCGGAGTGAGGGATTGCACCGGAGCGTACGGAGCAGTACGTGAGGATGCGAGCCCGAAGCGACAACGAAGCAAGTGCCCCTTATCGACGGATCAGGGAGTTGAATCCTCTCTTATCCTCCTTTAAACTCGCCTACAGGTCATGAAAGGGTTCTTAACTTTCTTTTTCCTCCTTCTCTACCTCTCTTTGCCGCATCAGCTCCACTCCGAAGCGGAAGAGTCCCGCGAGCTTTTTTCCAAGGCCTATGCCCTTTTTTCTCAAAGGGATCACTCTCAGGCAGAGGATCTTTTTCTCAAAACCTTAGATCTCAAATCACCCTTGGAGGACTACAGCCTCTATTTTCTCGGCACGATCTCCCTGGACCGCGACAATTTGAGCAGCGCACGTAACTATCTCGCCCAACTCAAACAGAGGTTTCCTCAAAGCGTCTGGTCTTCTCATGCGCAGCTTCAGTTAGCGATAATCTCCCTGGCGGAGAAAAATTACTCAAAAGCCATCGGGGAACTTCGCACACTCCGAACCGGGAGAGTTAAAAAAGAATTTTCCGATGAGGCTCTCTATCTCCTTGGCCAGATATACGAGGCCAAACGAGAATTAAACCAGGCATACTCCCTTTACCAAGCATTGCGCCATTCCTCCCCCCTCTCCCCCTGGGCAGCTGAGGCCAGAAAAAAGGTGAAAAGGCTAAGAGAACAGCACCCACAGCCCTTTGGCCTGACGAGCCCCGAGGCCTTATCGGACGAAGGGGAACTCTTATTGCGGGAGCGAGAATATCAGGAAGCGGAAAGAGTGTACCTCAAGCTCCTCGATCTTGTCCCTGAGGGCAGTCTCCGTCCGCCCTTCCTCATGGGCCTGGCTAATGTCTATCGAGGTTCACGGAGAGGGGAAAAAGCGATATCCATTCTGGGTCAGATCGTACGGGAATATCCTAAAAGCTCTGAAGCCTCGAACGCCCTCTATCGCCTGGCCCGAATCTATTGGAATCGGGATGACAATCTCAAGGCCCTCGAGCACTTTATGCAACTGAAAGAACGCTACCCCAGAAGCGCTTTCCTCGACTCCGCAACTTTTGCCTTGGCGCGCATCTACGAATCCCTGAAAAGACCGGGAGAGGCCCTGCGCATTTACCGGAACTTTTCCAAGATATTTCCTGACAGCCAACTGCGCGAGGCGGCCGCATGGAGATTGGCGTGGATCCATTACATTCAAGCAGATTATAGTCGTGCACGCACCGCCTTTAAGGGTCTCGCCGCAAACAAAGGCGCAGCGCGCTACAAAACCGCAGCCCTTTACTGGCAAGCCCGCACGACCGAGAGGATAGGGCGTTCTGAAGAGGCGAAACAGATTTTTCTCCAGGTCCTAAAGGGACAGGAGGCCGGCTACTATAGGGGACGGGCCACCAGAATGCTGAAAAAAATGGGAGTGGTGGTTGAGAAAAGAAAGGCGACAAGCCCTCCCCTCTCTCCAAACCCCACTCCCCCCCTCAGTCCAAGCGTCTCCTTTCATCTCTCCCGGGCCCAGGAATTAGCCGAGATCTCTTTGGACCATCTAGCCGTCTCTGAGCTAGATAAAATCAAAACTCTGAGCAGCGGGGATCTCTCTTTGAACCTTATCCTGATACGCGAGTATGCCAGAACCCGGGCCTATGCCCGCAGCGTTGCCCTGGCCAACCAGACTCATCACCCGTCTGATGAGCTGGAACGTTACCGCTACCCCTTGGTCTATTGGGAGATGATTCAGAAGAAGGCAGATAAGAGAGGGCTGGACCCCTATTTGATACTAGCGTTGATTCGTCAAGAGAGCCTTTTTGATCCTAAGGCGCTTTCCCCGGCATCGGCCTTTGGGTTAATGCAGCTCCTCCCCTCAACCGCTGCTCGAGTAGCCGCGC
>JAPUHZ010000446.1 GCA_027297485.1 Deltaproteobacteria bacterium | reverse complement strand
TGGAATCGATAATTGGAAGGAGGAACGGCATCCCTTTGCTGAATCCTTCCTAAAAGAGGGATGGGGCTGTTTCCTGATGGATAGCCCGGGCACCGGCGAGAGCCCGGTCTTGGCCTCGCCGGATGCCCATCAAGTTTACTCCGCCGCTTTGGACTATCTTTCCAAAAGAGCTGAGGTTGACGCCATGCGAATCGCCATTTTTGGAGCTAGTTTCGGCGGATACTGGGCCACCAAAATGGCTCATGTGGAACACGAGAGATTATGCGCGGCAATCAATTGGGGAGGCGGCATCCACTATTTCTTTCAGCCTGAGTGGCAGGAAAAATCCCGCAATGCTCCTTCCTATCTCTTCGACCTAATCGAGGCCCGGGCCAATCTCTTCGGACTGAGAACGTTCGAGGAGCTCATACGAGCGATGCCCGCGCTTTCGCTCAAAACTCAGGGATGGCTCGATAGGCCCTGTGCTCCACTCCTTCTCATCAATGGTAAAGACGACAAACAGGTCCCCATCGAGGATTTCTATCTGCTACTCGAAATGGGTCACCCGAAGACGGTGCGTTTCTTTCCCGGGGGCCACATGGGAAATTCTCCAGAGACATTCCCCACGATTCTCAAATGGCTGCACTCGATGATAGACGGCCCAGACGAAACCGGCCAACTGCAGAAACTCCAAAATCCCATAGATGACGGGCCGTAATCCCGATCACCATGAAGGGCGCTACGAACAGGAAATTATGCTTCCGATGAGGAAGAGACTTCCCACCAATTGCGGTCCAGGTCGCTGAAAATAAAGTTAGCCTCCCCGTCATTGATCCTTAGATCTTCAACTTCAGTGATCCCGATCGTTTTGCCGGAAGTGGTAAATTCACGGTGTGCCTCCTCCACAGCCTCTGGCGAGGCAACCTTTAAAGTGAACCGGTTGACCGGAGACAGGTAATCCCGTTTCCTTCCGGGAAGCACTACGATGTACCACGGGGTAGAAGGATGCTTGATGTACGTGGAAGTCCTGCCGCCTCCAACGACTTGTAAGCCGAGCACCTCACGGTAGAAGCGTTCGCTCGCCGCCTTATCATCGCATTGGAGTGTTCCGTGCGACATCGCCTGGGGAATATACCCTCTCCCGGGAAATCGATCTTCCGGTAGGGGGGCTTTCCAGTGGGGCGCCGCTATGGACCGACCCTCGGCCACCGCCCTCGGGTCGTAGTACTCGATTTCTAAATCATTCCCGCCGGGTTCTTTAAAATAAATGGAATAGGCAAAGTGGGCTTCATGAGGTTTTGTAAGAGTCTTAATGCGATATTTTTCTTTGTGCGTCCCAATATAGTTCCAGGCCGCCTCTATCTCCTCGTGGTTTGCTACGCGAAACCCATAGTGATTATTGTGCGGCTTTTTAGGCGAGTTGGGTCCGCCCTCATGAACGATCAAAAGCCAGTCCGTATTCGGATGTTTCACAATGGCTTGTCCGTCCTTACGATTCACTACCTCGAGCGCCAAAAGATCGGTGAAAATCGGCAGCGTCTCCTCCAAAGAGCGACATTCATAATGACCATGGATTAGCCCTAGCGGTTTAAGCATAATGACTCTCTTTCTATCGGGCTTGACCTACTTCATGGATGTAAAGCAAAGCATGAACCATGTCAAGTAACGTTGCGCTCTGTTACCAAAAGTGTGGTTCCTCAGGAGAAAACCTTCCGGCCTGAGTCAATAGGTCTCTGCCTCGACGGCCACCCTCCCGTCCCCTTCAGGTGAGATCTCCAACGGCCCGGGCCTGCCTCCAACCTCCTCGTCCCTGTGCCTCAGGCCCTTCAGGTTCCCTCCCTCGGAACCAGATGGACTGTAACACTGCACAGGGGGTTTGCTCCGAAGAAAGGGAGACGTCCGACACTGAAGCTTCTTGAGGGAAATGAACTTAACAGGTTCAGTGTTTAGGCGCAGAGAGGTAGAGGTCCATCGGCTCCCGCTGAGGAGCGGGCCCCCTGCGCTTATCTGGACCACCACACTTTTCGCATTAGAGCCGTAACGTTGTGCTCGTCAGTGGTATCTATCTCTTCGGCATCTTAACCGTGGCCCCCGATCGTACGCATGCCTCTTCAAAGATGCGCCTGATCTCGGGATCTTCATCCTCGTATTCAATTTGGCAGCCCCCTTGGTTCAGAGAGACATCGGACTTGATCTTTCCGGGGGTCAACTTAAAACGGCGGCTGAGCATCTTGAGGGCCAGATAGCGGGCCGGCCGGTTACCCGAATTGAAGTGCTGATGAAACCAACCCTCCGGGGGAACCAGTATGGAGCCTGGCCTCCAGTTGATCCGTATCCTCTCCTTCCCCTCAGGCCACATCAACGAGTATCCCTCTCCGGAAAGTATAAAAACATGCGCGCCCGCTCCATGGCGGTGGGCCTTTTTATAGATGCCGACAGGGAACTCCGATACGTGGGCTCCCATGGTACTTTGTGCCAGCTCAAAAAAGATCGTGGCATTTCCCTTACCCCTCTCGTTCCACGCAATGGGCTCTATACCGATTACATCCGAGACAAAATTCGTCACCAAAACGCGATCATTGTAGAGCTTCCCGCTGCCTCTAAAGTCCCCCTGGAGCCGGTCGGAGAAAACATAGGGATTGTTCATGACAAATCCCTCACTATGAAAAAGGTTAAAGACCAGAGGGGCATCTGTCACGCTAAGGAGGCGCACCTCTTCGCCTCCCTGCCCGTTAAAGTGTTGGTGCCAGGAATTTAAGGGAATGGCAAAGAGACTCCCCTTTTGCCACTCAAAGCCTTGTTTGGGCCCGTTTTCCTGCCACATGGTTGTCGCGCCTCTTCCCGCTAGAACATACACCAGCTCTTCGAACAGGTGCCTCTGGGGTTTGAGACTCTTGCCAGGGGGAATGCTGCAAACGAAGGCGTCATCCAGGTACCCCGTACCATCCAGATTGATAAAGACCCCATATCCACCCATCCTCCCCCACCATTTAAGGGGCAAGGTGTATACGTCCTCGATGAAATAACCTTTGAGAACGTCGATCCCCTGAGACGAAGCCCACTCATCATAGGGGGTGTCCAACCGCTCCGCATCACGGTCTATCCTCTCAAAAACAGGCGAGCCTTCAACCCTCATGAATTCGACCTCTCTTAAGACACATATCATTTTCCTCCCCGGCCCTGGACGAAATTCCTATCTGAAAGGAGTCGTTCTTGTCAAGCCATGAGCCTCATGTCGGCCTTTACTTCTTTAGAACTTTCAGCTTTGCGTTGATAAACTGCCGGTGGGTGAAGTCCAGCCCGTAGGCGACCTTACGGATCTCTTCGATCTCCTCGTTCGACATCTTTCCTTCGGCCTTGGACAGGGCAAACATCCCTTCAAGCAACTGTTTGCGCTCAGCCATGGTCATCGTTGCCTTGACCTCTTGAATTAATCGGGAAAGGTCCACCCTTTGACTCACCGTTTCCATGGCAACTTTGCTAACAGCCCCGGCCATAGGAGGAGAGGCCCCCCATGTTTCGCAGAGTACCTTCTTCATGAACGCTTCCTCTTGCGGCAAAAACTCGTTGTCGACATAGCCTACTCGGCCTAAAAGAGCGGCACTCAGCGTCAACTTTCTAAGTTTCTCGGGGCTTCCTTCCTTCTCCAGCCGGTCGGGACCAAGCCTACGGCGCAACTTGAACAGGACCCGATTGTGAATGAAGTCATGGAATTCAGCATCGCGCCCATCTTTTGACGACACATGGGGCGATGCTCGACTCTTTCCGCCTATTCTGAGAAGACTCTTCAATCCGTCCAGGAAAAATGCCCTGCCTTTATCTCCCGACACCACCCTCCGTAGATCGCTCATCCACTCCCGCTCCGAATCCGTCAGCTTCTCATCGCTCTTGAGCAGTTGCTCCACCGCATCCACAAGCATCTGCCGCTCCCTCGGTCTACGGACCCGTGAAAGGAAACGCTGCGTGACCCGCCTCATCTCTTCAACCGCAACCTTCTCATCCAGATACATCTCAACCTGCGCCCACTCCTCCCCTGTCAGGTGAAACTGCCGCACGAACTGCTTGATGAAATTCAGCTCTGCATTCGTCACCTCCTCGTCCGCCCATGCCACGCACGCCAGAACCTTCAAAAACTCCACCTGCATTGACGAACCCATAACGCTTACAACCATCTACCAAAGTCCGCCTCTCTTTGCAAAAACACCCCCGGCAAGGTCACATGATATCGACAGCGGGGTTTGAAACCCCGCTGTCGACCAAAGGGAGATCTACCCCTTCTCCCCTTTGGAAACCCCACCGGTTTGTGCCCGCGGCAAGCCGCGGGGCATGCTACTAAGGAGTTCATTAGTAAGGTTCCATCAGGCGACCGAGGGGCGAGTCCTGGAGAGCGCGGGCACAGGGACGTGAAGGTTGCGTTCTGGCCCGGGCGGTGGGAATAACCACCCTTGGAGAGGACGGGGGGTGGCCTACAAGGCAGAGGCCCATTGACCGCGCTTGGAAGGGCTCGACCCGAGGGCCGGCCGTTATTAGAGAACGTAGGCCTGTCAAGAACCTTATGAACTCCTTAATAATAATCAATCTTAAGCCCGCCTTTGCCTTCTCATCGGCAGGACATTCGTCGAAGCGCAAAACTGAGTGGTGCTAAAATCTCAAGCTTGTCTCTTCCTGAGCAGCTCCTGAACAGCTTCAAAAGGCGCCTCACTGTCCTGGATGGATTCCTCGATCAACTCCACCAGTCGTCCCAAGTCCCCTCCTGCCGTTTGATATAGGGACTCGAAAAGTTTCAGACCCTTGAGATAGAGAAGGTAGTGAGCAATAACAGCGTTGTTCCCTTCTTGTTTGATATAGCCTCGGTATCGGTGTTTTGGCCGATCCGCAATCCGCCGAGACCACTCGTTCTTACTCCTGGAAAAGATCTCCTCTCTTAACCGCAGCTTCTCCTCCTGGTCCAGATCCTTCCCATAGAGTTCCTTCAACGAGCCGGCAACCCGAGCGATAAAGGCGGCAAACTCCAGCTCCTCTTCCCAGGATTGAACCACCCTGCCGTACTCAGAGCCTCCCTCCCCATAGAGGTCCCGAAAAAAAAGGATGGCCGCTCGATTCCCCACAAAGTTAGCCAGGCTCTCATTGAAGCCCACGGCCCCACTGACAAATAGGGTATTGTGAAAAAGCTCATGGAAGATGATCTCCGCCAGAGTTGCCTTGTCATACTTCAAGAGATGGGCCAGCAGAGGATCGTCAAACCAGCCCAGAGTGCTAAAGGCCTGTGCAGTACGGATATAAGTGTCGTATCCCTCGGCGTGGAAGCGCTCGGCCTCGGCTTTAGCAGCCTCCTCGGAGAAGAAGCCTTTGTAAGGAACCCGTCCGATAAAGAAGTACCACCACGTATAGGGTTTTAGGTCGGTCTTTGGAGCCGCCATCAAGACATAGGAAAGAACAGGCCGGTCCACATACGAGTAGCTAGCATAGCTTCCCCCGACTCTGAGTTTTAGGGAATCACGGGCATACTCACGCACCGCCAAGACCAGCTTCAATTTTTCCTGGGTCTCCGGAGCTAGATCGGGTTTCTCAAGAAGCCGCTCGATCGGCTCACGTCTCCAAAGGATCTTCCCTTCCTCATAAGCAGCCCGAATGACATAAATAGGGGAACAACCCGACAGAAGAAGGCTACCCACAAGCAAGGCATTGACAAGGAACTGTGGGAGTACAGTCATTCCTTAAGCGCGTGAACCACCAGCCTGTTTCCAAGCCGCCCTAAAACCCAACTCCATCGTCGCATCTGTCCAAGGTCTTCTGACATCAGCGCCGCGCCCAATCTAACTGCGGTTACAGCCACCATAACATCCACCAGATGGTCACGCGGCGCTATCTTACCCCAACGGGAGCCATAGTAAGAGAGACATCTTCCAGCTAATACCCAGTCTTCAACTTCCGTACCTAGCAGATGTGCACCCAGGCCCCTCCGAAGAATCTGGAGATCGGCCTTGTCCTCACGGGAAGTCGCCCCGGCATATAGCTCGCAGAAAACTACACCAGGAAGGAAGATTGTCCCCCGCTCTAGACCGTTCAGGAGAAATCCACGATATTTGCCAGAGCGCAGATAAGAAATTAGAATCGAGGTGTCCAGTACCGAGATGGCAGGTCTAATAGGCAAGATTCTTCCCTAAGGTGCCCCGCTTTCTCAGTCTTTCCAAAGCAGCACCAACCACTTCTGCATTCAGTGTACGATCCACAGCGACCCGGACCGCCTCGGATGCAGAAGAGGCGCCGAGGATCTTTCGAAGCCTCTTGACCTTGCTCTCATCCACAATGAGGTTCTTCCTCTCCAGCTTTTGGGCCTGTGCCTTAGACATACCCTTCCTTTCTCGGTGTGGAATTTATAGAAGAATATTACACACCGATGAGAGAGTCAACATATCTTTCTTAGATGGGCTCACGTCTCCAAAGGATCTTCCCTTCCTCATAAGCAGCCCGAATGACATAAATAGGGGACCAACCAGAAAGCAAAAGGGCAGAGAACAGAGAGACAGATAGCAGAGATTTGAGATTAGAAAGGGCCCCCATCTTTATCGTCATTACATCAAGCCGATCTCACACAGCACTATGGACTCGCCCGTCTCTAAGGGTGCTATTTCCCTCCGGAGAGAAACGGATTGATGACCTCGATCCCATCAAGGCCTTCGAAATCGCGGATATTCTCAGTAAAGATTGCGCTCACCCCATTGTCCAGCATCGTCGCCGCTAGAAAGAAATCAAATATCTTCCCGCCTTTGACCGATCGGGAACCAAGCAAATCTAACATTCGGGATGTCGTTGTCTCCTTAGGAAGGATGAGCCAGAGCTGTGAAGAGAGATAACTTTTCAGCTCCCGTTGAACTTGGGCTGGTGTCAATGGGGGTTGAAAGCGGTGGGGATCAGTCACAACCGCATAGAACTCGGTAAGAACCTGGGCTGCTACGCAGGCCTCGATCTCCCCAACAGCGGCCTGGTCGCGAAGGATTTTGGCCCTTGCATGTTGGGGTGACTTGGCGCCAGCGGCATGAACTAAGATGTTAGTGTCCAGCAGGATCACTTCCTAAGATCCCGATAGATGGTCTCGCGCCTCAAATTCGTACGGGCCTTTCCGGGATCGACCCCGAAACGAGGCCCTGCGGCCTTTCTCATTCGCTGCTGCCCCCCCCTGAGGAAAATTCGAAGGGCCTCCTCTATAATCTCCTTAAGGCTCTTGTCCTGCTCCACAGCCGCTCTCTTGGCCTGCCGATAGAGAAGCTCGTCCAGCACCACAGTCGTACGTCGATTCTCCATGAAGATAACCTCCGGGAGGTACTTCTTACATAAATATGCTTATATGTCAATATGCCTGATTTGATCGCTGGGAAACATCAGGCGAGATAAGTGTGTCTCGGGTTGGAAAACGACACCCCCATTTCCAGCCTAGAGAAAGATTTCCCGAATGCGGTCGCCAGAGAGAAGTTCCGATGAAGCCCCTGCCGTGTAAACTGCGCCGTGGGCGAAATGAAAAATACGGGTGGTGGAATAGATGAGACCAAATCCCAGCGCTACGAGGGCATATATACTGCCTGCGATCAAGCCGTTCACTAGAAGCTGTGGGAGCATATTACAAGAAACCAGGATTATCCCTCGGAGCGAAAGAGGGCCTGGTGAATGACCTCCTTTAGGAGAGTCTGGTAGGGTTTGTGTAACTTCCGGGCCCTCTCCTTGGCCTTAGCAAGATCCACTTCGCTCAAGCGTAATGTCACTGGCTTGGTCTTCGGATCGAGAATCTTCCATGTCCCGCCGACATCGTCTTCCTGGTCCCGCTCCTCTATCTCCTTCGCAAGGCAAAGCAGGCAAAACCATTTCAGATCTTCGGCCTGATACAACTCAGAGCCGCACTTTCTGCACTTCCTTCTCATAGAACGCCTCCTGTGGTTCTCAAATAAATCTCAACATGCTTTCTTTTTGCCGGATAGGCTGTAAGAATAAACATGCAGTCTTTGTCCTTTCCCCACTTGAAAATGACCACCAAGAACCTTCTGGAGCGGGTGTGTCCGATCCCTTTTAAGGCACCACCATAGGTTGGCTGTGTCGCCATCCTGAACTCAAACGCTTCCTTATAACCGCCTCCCCTTTGTAAAATTGTTGAGTCGTAGAAGTCTGACCCCGGATATATATAAGAAGTATGACCCATCTTATATAAAGGGTAAGAATGATTCTTAAGATGATCAGGGAGTTTATACTCCTGAACAATAAAATCATGTGCGTCTTTTATGTACTCATTTGCCTCATCTACCTCTTGAAAGTCTGCGTAGAAAGAGAATAGAAGGAACGACAATGCACTTTTAAGAGGCCCCAGCTGGCATTCATCTTGATATTTTCTATAGACTTCGATGTTTATCCCTTTTGTGAATCCGAATTCATCCTGTAATAGAGACCGAATTAGTGTTATGTGTTTTTCTTACTGTTTGGGGTCAGATATCTCTGGGAAACGGTCTTCATATAAAGGTGCTTCCACTATATTA
>JAPUHZ010000445.1 GCA_027297485.1 Deltaproteobacteria bacterium | reverse complement strand
GCGCGGGCACAGGGACGTGAAGGTTGCGTTCTGGCCCGGGCGGTGGGAATAGCCACCCTTGGAGAGGACGGGGGGTGGTCTACAAGGCAGAGGCCCATTGACCGCGCTTGGAAGGGCTCGACCCGAGGGCCGGCCGTTATTTTAGGGAACGGTGGCCTGTCAAGATACTTATGAACTCATTAATAATTGAGAAAGGGGGAGTTTCCTTTCTTTAACCCGTCTCTTTCTCTGACGTATTCAGAGCAGCCTGCAGGATCACCCCGTGCAGGTCCACGGCCGTCATACCGCAATACTCCAGATTGTAGCCGGGCCTTACTTCCGCCGATCCATCTTCAAGCAGCCGCTGGAGGACCATACGCCTGAAGCTTCCATGACCCATGATTCCTCCTTCGTGCTCCTTGAGATCGGCCTCTTCGTGTGTAGAAAAATAGATCGCTTGCTCTGGCGTCAGCCCATAATGGGTTGTGAGGGCCCTGAAAAACTCAGCAGACCAATAGCCGGTTTGTTCCTCCGTTGCCCCGGCCGAGTAAAACTCCGCGACGGTCCCTTCCCAAAGGATGGCCCTTTTAAAATCGATCTTGGCGCGAAACTCAGCCAGCATAGGAGCGAGAAAAATCTCGTCCTCCGGGATACCCAGGGCCTTCGCCGTTTCTAGCACTACGTGGACATGACCCGGCGGCTTGGGATGAATCAGCTCGTCGGCCAGCTTCTGTGCCATCGGCCCCATCAGATCACGATGCTTTCTGAAAAAAGCTATGTGTTTATGATAAGAGGCGGCCTCGAGGGTATTGATCTCAATCGTATAGGAGCCCCAGTTTTTGAAAAAGAGACGCAGCGCCCTCTGGGGAAGGGCACCGGACCTCAACTGCTGCATAAAGGGTGCATCGGTAACTCTCTCTTTCCATCTCTCGGCAACCCTCTTGTAAAACTCATCCACATAGGCCTTGGCCTCGCTGCTGCTCATCTGCATTCCCATAAATGATCCTTGCCTCAATCTCAGATTTCGATTTGGATCTCTGTCCCTCTTTTCTTGCACTCCATGATAAAGGTCGCGTGGATCTCCGGATCCTGATCCTTATAGTCTATCTGTGTGCCTCCGGACTTGATGTCCTGATCGGTCTTGGAGAGATCTTCTACTTGGTAGGTAAAACCCCAAGGCTTGAGGGCAAGATAACGAGCGGGCACTTTGCCCGGATTAAAATGCTGGTGAAACCAGTTGGCGGGCGGCACAAAGAGGCTCCCCGGTTGCCAATTGATGCGGACACGAGGTTTTCCCTCTTCCCAGAGAAAAGAGTACCCCTTTCCTGAAAGGATGAGGATGTGGGCCCCCGGGCCATGCCGATGCCCTCTCGGGTAAGTGCCCACAGGGTACTCCTCGATATGGGCGCTCATTGTGTTGGCGGCAAGATGAAGCCGAATCCCCGTTGCCCCCTTTCCACGCAGGCCACGGTCCTTCAGTCGAAAGGCTGGAATATCCGGGATGAAATTGGACTCCCAGGTCCGATGGCTCACAATCTCTTTTCCCTGGGCGCCGAAATATCCCTTCTCGCCGCCGAATCTGTCGTTAAAAGAGAGGGGGTTGCGGAAGATAAAGTCCAGATTGCGGAAGCGATTAATCATCTGCGGCGCATCGGTCAGAGCGACGTATCGAGCCGGAGCATCTCCTTGCACGTTGAAATGCTGGTGCCAGCAATTGAGCGGAGGCGAGAACAGGCTGCCCTCCTGCCACTCAAAGGTTTGCTTCGAGCCCCCTTCATTCCAGACTGTGGTAGCCCCTCGCCCCTGGAGAATATAGATCAGCTCCTCAAAGAGGTGGCGTTGAGGTTGAGTCTGTCCCTTAGGAGGCATCTCACATACGTATGCGTCACAAGTGCGCCCGGCGCCTTCAAGATTGATGAAGGCGCCGTCAACTCCTTTGCGCTTCCAGAGAGACAGGGAGAGAGAGCGCAGATCCTCCACGAAATGGCCGCGCACCAAGGGCAGCCCCTCACTCTCCTGCCATAACTCGTAGGGGCTTTTCTGGTGATAGGCCGCCTCTTGTGTCAAATCCATCCTGCTTGCCTCTTTCCAGCCGCGTCAACCATAGTTCCTGCGCGGCCTAGCCATCTATACGGCGATTGACCTGTTACTCCATGCTCTCGAAGGATTGGCGCCGACTCAGCCTTCGAGACGAAACGGTTACGAGGGTAAGGACTGCAATAAAGATTACCGAGACAGCGCCTAATTCGCCCATATTGCCTTCTTCCCACAGCTGCCAAATGAAGATAGAAAACACGATGCTTTTAGGCGTCCAGAGGATCGCTGCCATAGACATGACCTTAACGGAAAGGATCAGGACGTAAAGTCCTCCTCCGATAAGGGAGGGCAACATGAGCGGAATCAGGATTCGCCGAAACACGGAGAGGAAGCCGGCTCCAGAGGCCTGGGCCGCTTCCTCCAACTCTTTGTGGATTTGCAGCAGCCCCGCGTGGGTAAACCTCGTTCCATAAGGGAGGTAACGGACCGTGTAAGCTATAAAGAGAATCCAGAGAGTTCCGTAAATGGGATTGGGAAAAGCAAGAAAAACAATCATGAATGCAACACCCATGACAATGGACGGCATTGCATAAGGGAGAAAAGCGAGGGTATCTAGAATACGATGACCCGCGGGACGGAGCCGGATAACAATCCAGGAAATACAAAGGGAAAGAAGCATAACGGTCACGGCAGTCCCTAAAGCTAAACTCACGGTGTTCTGCAACATAGGGACCAAGTCGCTTCGATCAAAGGCCGTCTGGTAGTTTTCCAGGCTAAGTTGGGAAAGAAGCTTGACGGAAGGCGGTCGGTAAAAGGGGAGAAAAGAGGCCCATAAAAAGATCAGAAAGGGGAGAACAATGCCCGCCAAGAGATAAAAAATAAAAAAGCCTGCCGCCGGCCATCTCCACTTACCTAGAGAAATCAGTCGAGGCCGATAACCCTTTCCAGTGACCGTCGTAAAACGCTCGGAATGGGAAACACTCCGCCGATAGAGGTAAAGCCCTAACAAGGTAAGGACAATCAGAGCCATGCTGTAGGCAAAGCCCAAACCATAATCCGGGGGGAAACGCTGTCTTACCGCAAAATAGATAGTGGTGCTGAAAACGACGATCCCCTTTCTCAGCCCCATAATGATCGGAACCTCAAAGGCCTCCAGACCACGGACGAACTGGAGTATGGCAACACCCGCCAAGGCCGGAACGATGAGCGGAAGGGTGACCGACCTCAGGGTTCTCAGGGAGCTGGCCCCCGAGGCCAGAGAGGCCTCTTCCAGCGAGGGATCCATGCGGCGCAATACCGCCCCCAACAAAAGGAACGTGAGCGGGGTCATGCTGATCCCCTCAACCCAAACCATAGCGAAGAGATTGTAAGGATCAAAGATAGGTCCCCCAAAACCCAGCGCCTGCCAGATCTTGTTTAGAACTCCAATGCGGGGGCTAAGAAGCAAGATCCAGGCAATGCCCTTCAAGACGCTCGGCATGATGAGAGGAACCAGCATGAGACCATAGGCTACACTGCGCAGAGGCATATCGGTTCTCTCGACCAGGAAGGCGAGGGTAGCGCCGAATAGAAAGGCAACCACCATCGATCCGAAGGCAAAGACAAAGCTGTCTTTGAGCATGATATAAGTGCGCGGGTCGGAGTAGGCGCGAACGTAGTTATCCAGGGTCAATCCCGATACGCCAAGGCCAAGTTCCCCGATCGAGACCTCGCGAAAGCTGTTCCAAACCAACAGTAGGATCGGGACCAGAATAAGGGCGGCCAGGGGGACTAGAAGAACCCAGATGAAAAACCCCATGCCACCTGTCCGTGATGAAAGTGAAAATTTCAAGGTCGGCTTACCTGGGAAACGATAGTCTCAGACGGTAAAGGGGTGTAAGGGATCCAAGAAGGACCCCTTACACTCGATGCCATTACTTTATGCCGAGAAGCCTATAATAAAAGTCGGCAGACTTGTCGGTGTCTTTTTTGTTCCAGGCATCCGTGGGAATGCGGATCACATCGCTGCGATTAATGCCATACTTTTTAGCCACTTTTACCGGCTTCGCCTTCCCGGCAGATGGATCATAGGGAAATTTCCCCAGGAAGTTTGCATAGGTAATGGAGCCCTCGGTCGTGGTCATCCAGTGCGCGAAGAGCTTTGCTGCATTAGGGTTCGGGGCATGTTTTGGAATAGCAAAAGAGCGAACGGATCCGTACAACGGACTTACCGGGACCAGACCCACGGGTGCGCCTTTTTTGATCATCTGATAGGCGCGGGAAAAAAGCCCGATGTGGAAAAGGCCAAACTCCCCGGCTACCAGCAAACGGGTGGGACCCGTATAACCTCTGACCACCGCCGGCTTGGTTGTTTTCACAAGCCTGCGGAAAAAATCGAAGGATTTTTCCCAATTCAGCTTATTACCCTTCCTCCAAAGGTAGGCAAAGATAAAAGGGAATTCCTCCGAGGCGTCGGAAAGAGCACTGGTACCTTTCCATTTCGGATTGATCAGGCCCTCCAGAGTTTTTGGAGCCTTGCTGGGCGGAATCATCTCGGTGTTATAAACGGCTGGTCTGGGGTCTATGGCCACATTGACCCAAAGGCCGTGTTGGGGATGAACATCAACTCCCCAGCGCTTGACATTAGGCCAATCAGACCGGGCGAGGAGCCCCGCCTCCTGCAAACGGTTAAGCCAGTCCTCACTGATTGAAATGAAATCCGCGCTGTAACGCCCCGCCTTTGCCTCGGTAATGATCCGTTCGACCACTTCGTGGCTCTTAGCGTCCCAGAATTGAATCTTGCCTTTCATAAACGGATACTTCTTCACAAAAACCTTAGAGAATTTCGGGGCGGTTTCCGCATCGGTGCCCCAGTACATCAGTTCTCCTTCTTTCTTTGCGGCCTCGATGAGTTCCTTAGAGGGTTCGGCAGCGGTCGTCACGTGAGCTGAAATCAGGAGATAAAATCCCGCCAAAATCATCAGCATTACAAGACCGTACGATCCTTTCTTTTTATCCGAAGCTTTCATAACCCACCTC
>JAPUHZ010000444.1 GCA_027297485.1 Deltaproteobacteria bacterium | reverse complement strand
TGCCGCACGGGTTTGGCTACCCGTCAGGTCCCGTTGAAAGGTTTCAAGCGTCTATGGGTGGGCTATCCTCCTTTCCTCGGCTTTGTTGGCGCCAATAGGGAATTGCTTTTCGGGATTGGCCGCATTGGACTCAAATTCGGTGTGAGCCTTCCCCAGGCAAGCAGTCTTGGGGAGCTCGGAACAGCCACGAAAACGGCCCGACACGGTTTCCCCGTGTCCTGCAGCGGGACAGTATCCGATAGTGGGCACTTACGCCTATGGGGAGTTTTGCTCCTCTCGTTTAACGCCTCCGGCCTCCCACTTCCTTTCATCAGTCGCTCCCTCCAGTAATACAGAGTCCGTCGCTTAACTCCAAAAGCCTGAACCGTCGCCTCAAGACCATGCTTGGCCCAGAAACTGAGCACCCGGGCCGCACCAGTTTTACGGGAGGGAAATAGCAGGGCAAGCTTTGAATGCAGCAGATAAAATCTTTACTGCCATTGGGACTATTATAAAGCTCAGGATGAAGTGGAAATCCTGGAGCCTGACGAAGAATGAGGGCAATATCCTAATCTATAATAACGAGTAGTAACCTCAACCCTTGGCTCTCAGCCAAAGATTGCCGCAATTCAAAAATAGATGTTACTCTAACCTGTTCGCTTGTTTCTTGAATCTGTTTTGCACAGCTACCCGATGCACGTAATCAAGCCAAACCCCCGGTGGCCCATTTTTGTAATTCCAAAAACTCGATTATCACTCTTAAATTCCCTTGCCATCAACTACTACCCGTTACCTTTATGGCTGAAGGGCTATTATCACGCCCGATCCTTTTTCTGAAACGTCGAGACCAAGGTGTCGTATTGCAAGAGCTAACCTCCACATCTCGGAGGACAACGCCTGGAAAATCATCAGCTATTTAATTGGTAATGGATTGTTTTTGGAGGCGCCCGACGAAAGAAACTTCGACGCCCCATGGATTTTTCAGGGTGCTCTTAAATTAATGAAGAACGACACTCTGAGCGAGCCCCAGAACCGAAGGCTCACAAGCAGTCTTCATGATGGTCGTTGTTCTGGGTTCAGTGAGACACTTTAACGGCAAATGTCAAAGGTAAAGATTTGACCCTCTCACTAACAACCTAGCTAATAAAAAAAATTACATTATGGCCTTAGGGTAGTAACATATGTCTTAGTATCTTTAAGGTTATCGTATCTTCTACCAAATAGGGTTTCAAGGAAGGATTTGGTAGCTCCCATCGCTGAACTTGCGGTTGTGCCGCAGTATAGTTGAGGACTCTTCATAAGCAAAAATCTGACCGTAGTTCTTCTATCTTCCTACAAAACAACTAGTCTCTGGCCTATTTTCTTTTTGTTTCCTTAAGCTGTATTGTCTAGGCGGGAGCGCTGTTGCCCAAAAAATTTTAAGAAAGAACCCGTGAGCAAGGGGCGATGACTATGCTCGTGAAAAATTAGCTTGTCTCGCTCTAACGGCGATGCTCTGCATTTTTGGTGCGCCATTACAGGTTCGTAGTCAGCCGCCGTCTGCCAACCTCGTAGGCACAGTGCTGGGCACTGCGGCCAGTCCCGTTCCGGGTATAGAGATCACCGCCAAAGACCCCGCAGGAAGGTCCGTTGGACAGTCAGTTACTGACGTACAGGGCCAATACGTCCTCAAAAGCCTACCCGTGGGTCAGTACGGCCTTACGCTGGATCCGGATCACACCGGCTATCGAGGAGCGACGGTGGTAGCTTCCCTGGTGCGGGAGGGCCTTACCGTGAATTGGACGGTCTCGACTGCCGCTGTCGCCATTGCTGCCGCAACGCCGGCTGCCGCCGCAGGACAAGAGTTCTTCGCGTTAGGGTCGGTGGAAAGAATAATAGTTGCTCTTACTTTTGTACTTGGGCCCACGACTGCGATGACTCTGGGAGCTGCTGGAGGTTTTGGTCAACACAACCCTAGTTTCTCTCAATAACCGGCTACCGAGTTTATCCGAACTCTCGTCCTATAGCTATATACCTCCGGAGGAAGAAAAACGGCTTCTTTCTTTATTGCCTCTGTTGGGCTCGTCTTGTTATTTTATCTCAGCGGGTGTGTTCCGTCCACTCACACCGCATCCCAAGCAAAAGAATCGATTGCAAACCTGCCAGAGACTGATAATCGCTCGACTCCTTCGACTTCCGACCCCCAGGGTAGGAGTGATGTGGAGAGACTCGCCCACCTTTGGCAGCAGCGAACCCACGAGGAAGTAATCACGGACTACCCCATCGGCCCGGGGGATGTTCTGGAGATTTCTGTCCCTGCCATGGAAGAGCTCAAGAACCGGACGGTGCGAGTTTCGGGCGATGGGACACTATCCCTCCCTTTTATCGGGCAGATCCAGGCCGCCGGTTTGACCAGGGAAGAGCTGAGGCACCAGATTCATGATCGGCTGGAAAAATACATGTATAACCCGCGCACGATCATCTTCGTCAAGGAATACCATAGCCGGCAAGTGGCGGTGCTCGGTGCGGTGGAAAAACCCGGGCACTATAGTCTAAACAGTGGGACTGACACTATTCTTGATATGATCTCTCAGGCCGGGGGATTATTGCCAGTGGCAGACCCACGAATTTATCTGATTCCTGCCGAACCCTTAGAAAAAGATAAAGCCAAGAAGGTTATCTCCACCCTGCCTGAGAGCTTTTTGAGTAGAGATCCGTCACCTCTCATCCTCAAAAGAACCGATCCCATTTTGATCGATGTTCAAGAGCTCGCCTACGGAGGCTATCAAAAATACCTTTCTCTTCCGGCCCGGCCGGGAGACGTCCTTATGGTTCCCGGAGGTGGTCAAGTCCTCGTTGAGGGATGGGTGGAAAAGCCAGGCGCTTATAACGTCAGCCCTGGACTTACGGTATCAGGCGTAGTGGCCGCTGCTGGTGGTCCGCTCTATCCCGCGGACACCAGTGCCGTAAAAATCATTCGGGCCGAGAGGGGCGGAAAAAAAGGCCTCTTCTTCGCCGATCTGGAAAAGATAAAACGAGGAGATCAGCTCGATTTCAGGCTTCAAGGAGGTGATATTATTGAAGTTTCGTCTTCAACCGGGAAGGTGGCTGCCTACGGCTTGTACCGTTTCTTCTCCACAGTGATCGGCGTTGCCATAGGCGGTAACGTTCCCCTGTTCTGATACTGATAATGAAAGAAGTCTCCCCTTATTTTATCAAGCGCAATGTCCCCCCAAAGGGTGATGAGCCAATCCTCGTTGACAACTCTGAGGAGGAGGATCTCAGCTTTTGGGACTACTGGCGGGTGATAAGAAAGCACCGCTGGCTTATCCTTGCAGCCACATTTGTCACTCTCCTGGCTACGCTCCTTGTCGTTTTTATAAAAATTCCCATCTACTCTGCGCAGGCTATCGTTCTCATCGAGCGCATGTCCCCCCAGGTGCTTAACATTCAAGATGTCCTCTCCGGATCTGTTGGTATGGTCGAGGCCAACTATTATAAGACCCAGTACGAGATCCTCAAAAGTCGTGCGCTTGCTGCCCGCGTCATCCGGCATGAGGGATTGGGGAATGATCCCCTCTTTAACGGGCAGGGGGAACGGCCAAGAGAAAAAAGAGGATTTGCGGCGACTATTTGGGCTAACGCCAAGGGCTCGATTAAAGAGTGGGTCACGTGGTTCTTTCCCTCGCCTTCAAAGACAAATGACACCAGATTCCTCGGAATTAAGTCCCGCCTTGTGAACTTCTATCTTCTAATGTTGAAGATCAAACCAGTCAAGGGCACCAGCCTGGTCGAGATCGCCTTTAGCACGCCTGATCCCGGGCTGTCTGCGCGCCTGGCTAACGCTCATGCCGTTGCCTATAGCCGCTATGGGTTTGATCTTCGTTCCAGGGCCAACGAGGAGGTATTGAGTTTTCTGGAAGGGAAGCTCTTGGAGTTGAAGGAGCGGGTGGAAGAATCCGAGGCCGCCTTAAACAGCTACCGCCGTGACAAGGGAATCATTTCTATAGATGACAAAGGAAATCTCGTGCTGGATCGGCTGGTCGATTTAAACAAGCGCCTGACCGAGGCCGAGGCTGAAAGAATAGCCCTCGAGGCCCAGGTCCGGGGCATTCGCAGGGGCAGCTATGACGCCCTTCCAGCCATTATCAATAGCCCTCTCATTCAGACTCTAAAGGTCCAACTGGCTCAGTTGGAGGGGAAATACGTCAAACTCGCCAGCGAGTTTAAGCCGGGTTATCCCCCTTTGGACAAGCTGAGGCTCCATATTGAAGATACCCGACACCGCCTTTCGAGAAACCTCCGAACCCAGGTCAAAGGGATTGAGACCTCCTATCTCGTAGTCAAGGCGAATGAAAAGGAGCTTCGCGCCAAACTGGAGGAGCAAAAGAACGCCGCGCTGCGGCTAAAAGACTCGGCGGTTGAATATACCGTTTTGGCCCGCGAAGTAGACACGAACCGTCAACTTTACGACAGCGTGTTGCAGCGGATGAAAGAGATGGCAGTAGCAGCGGAGGTTCGCGGCTCCAATGTTTCTGTGATGGATAAGGCGGAGTCCCCGCTCTCGCCCTCTAGCCCTAGAAAGAGACTGAGCTTACTCCTTGCTCTCATTCTGGGGCTTACCGGAGGGGTGAGCCTGGCCTTCTTCCTCGAGTACCTGGACAATACCCTGACTTCGGAAGACATACAACGCTACCATCACCTCCCGAGTCTGGGCGTGATCCCCGATTTCTCGAAGCTGGACAAGAGAAGTTATAGTTATAGCCGTAAGGTGCTCGGCCATGCCCCACCACGGCCTTCCAAACCAGGAAACGGTGCTCCCAAGAAAGAGCTTGTGCTCTCTCACCATCCGCTTTCCATGGTCAGCGAGTCCTATAGGACGCTCCGCGCAGCCATCCTGCTTTCTCGGGCCGGAGGACCGCCCAAAACCATTCTTTTCACCTCCGCAATACGCGATGAAGGGAAAACAACCACCGCGGTCAACACCTCTATTATCTTTGCCCAGATGGGCTTTCGGGTCCTGATGTTGGACGCCGATCTCCGCCGCCCAGGCTGCCATAAGCTCCTGGGAATAAAAAACGGGGTTGGTCTCACAGAACTCCTAACTGGGCAAATGGAACTGGAAGATATGGTGACAAAGAGCACGCCAACGAACAATCTCTTTTTTCTCAGCAGCGGCTCCGTTTCTCCCAACCCTGCCGAGCTTTTGGGATCGAGAAGAATGCACGAGATCCTCACCGCTCTCCAGAAGCGCTTTGACTGCATCCTCATCGATTCATCGCCGATTATTCCGGTGACTGATACCCTGCTTTTATCGACTCTGGTAGACGGTGTGATTTTGGTGGTCGACGGTCAGAAAACCCCAAAGCAGGCGGTTAGAGAGGTTCGGTCCCGCCTGAATAACGCTCGTGCCAAGACCTTGGGTGTCGTGCTGAACCGGGTCAACCTGCAAAGCGGGAACTATCCTTATTACTACCGTTACTACCATGCCTACGACGAACATGACGGGCATGTGGCAGAATAAAAAGGATGATCATCTGGTGTGATCGGATCGTCACCGGAGGAATCCTATTCCTCATTTTTTTTACGCCTCTGGCCCTTGGGTCCGTTCACCCCTGGGCCTTCTCCCTTATGGAAGGCACGGTCTTTCTTCTGGTGATGGTGTGGATGGGGAGACTGGCATTTGTAGACAACGGGCGAGAGATAAGAGTTTAGAACTTGTCTCCCGGCGCTCCCTCTTCCTTCCTCTGGTTCTGTTCATTAGCCTTGTTCTCTTCCAGCTTTTCCCTCTTCCGCCTTACCTTTTACACCTACTCTCGCCTTCAACCTATGAACTTTACAGCAGGAGCCTTCCGGGCTGGCCGGAAAAAATGCCCTATCAGGATCTCTCCTTCGAAGCATCTCCCCCCCAAGAGGACCCCACATGGGTTCTTCTCCCCACAATATATGAGGTACAAAAAGGGGTCCCAGTTCCCCTTGAGAAGAATGGGAATCAGGCCGCGAGTGCCAAGGGATCTCAGGTATCCGAACCTTATCGATCACTCTTTACTCCTCACATTCCTTGGTTTCCTCTCTCCATCGCTCCATCCCTCACCAGGACGGATCTTCTCAAATTTGTTGCTTATGCGGCGTTTTTTTTTCTTGTGCTCCTCTACCCTTTTGAAGATACGAGAACGAACAAGGCCGAGAAGAGGTTTTTCCGTTCGGTTTTGCTTATGGTGCTTTTGAGCGGGGTGATCGTTGCCATGGTTGGTTTTTTAGAGCGGTTCACATGGAACGGTAAGCTCC
>JAPUHZ010000443.1 GCA_027297485.1 Deltaproteobacteria bacterium | reverse complement strand
TCATAACCCACCTCCTTATTTGCTACCGTCTGTCTATTTTTGGTATATCACACGCCCTTCCGCACCCGTCAAGTCTGATAATGCTCCATTACCAAAGGTCTGGTTCCTCAGGAGCAAACCTTCCAGCCTGAGTCAATAGGTCACTGCCTCGACGGCCACCCTCCCGTCCCCTTCGGGTGAGCCTTCCAACGGCCTGGGCCTGCCTCCGACCTCCACGTCCCTGTGCCTCAGACCTCCAGGTTTCCTCCCTCGGAACCGGATGGATCGTAGCGCTGCGCAAGCGGGCCTGCTCCGAAGAAAGGGAGACGTCCAACACTGAAGCATCTTGAGGGATATGGACCTAACAGGTTCAGTGCATAGGGGCAGAGTAGTAGAGGTCCATCGGCTCCCGCTGAGGAGCGGGCCCCCTGCGCTTATCTGGAGCACCATACTTTTCGCACTAGAGCCGTCTGATAAACCTGCCTTTCCTTATCCGCTGCCCAGTTCACGCAGCCGCTCCTTCCTCTCGATAGAGGCCAAAGATCTCCTTGGCGGGGCGGTCCGTAATGCCCATCCAGCCAGACAATATCCTCTTGGGAAGCATTAAACTGGTCGTGCCAGGTCCACGGTGGAGTAAGGATAGGGTTATGCTCAATTTATCTCCTCCATCATGGTGGCCAACGCCCCCCGGTAGGCCCTATCAATAGCCATACTCTCCCTGGCTCCCTGGAGAACCGCATTCTGAGCCTCCGGGGTGGTCGCATAACGCAGATACACCTCAGCCATCATGTCCGAGTGCTCCGTATCGGCGACCGCATGGACATCCAGAGAAACCATTTTTTTTAATTCAATTCCCAACTCCTTCTCGAACTTCTTCCCCACACGCAAGGACAGCCCTCCACCCTTAACGATCTGCCCGTTATTACGCCGCTCAAGCATCTGGGATGATGTGAAGGCTGTGAGCCAATGATTTCGGGTGGCGATGTGGATCCAGGCATAGAAACAGGCCCGCGCCATGGGCGGAAGCTGAGCGGTTTCAAAGTCCTCAGGGGTAAGCCCCAAGACTTCTCCTTGCTTGACGCAGAGCGAGAAGTGGTCCGTGTTACAGCGCGGATCATTGATCAGCTCGTCGCTCTCGTGTTTCCAAACCAGTGCTTTAACATCCAAAGGGGCCGATCCTTGAATGTATCCCCAGCAGTCACGCCGGTTTTTGGTATAGAGGGCGTTCTGAAGCACAAAGAAACGCGCCCGCTCCATCGTGAGCGGCACTGAAAGAAACCGCTTGAATTCCGGCGTCTCGAACTGCTCGTTTACCATCCGGTCCAAGGTCGCCTGTAAATCGTAAACATCCCCCATAGAACTTCCTACCTCCTCTTGCCCAAAGAAACACCCAGCCTCTCCAAACTCGATCTGAGCTTTCTCAGTGCTTCCTCGGTCAGCGGCTTAGCAGGCCAGCGCGGGAATCTCTTGATGTCAAACCCCCGCAGCCGGAGGGCCTCGCACTGGGAACTCCTGCCAAAGGCCGAAAAGAGAGGCTCGGTCGCTGCCAAGAACTCCAGGATCTTGACCTGATCGAGCGTGGCCTTCTCCCAATCCCTCTTGCCAATGGCATCCACCAGCCTGATCCCGATCTCCGGAGCGGCCGAGAGCGGAGGACTGATGGTCCCCTTGATTCCCACCAGCATTCCCGGAAAAACATTGCCGGCCGGCGCAAAAAGGGAGAACTCTTTTCCGACTGCGTTGAGATACCTCTGCGCCTCGCTAATTGTTCCCTTCGCCAGTTTGCTCCCAAAAATACGCGGCACCGCCTCCGCCAAGCGGCCCATCATGGCCGGCGTGATGCTGTAACCGGAGTATTGCGGGTTGTTATAGACCAGCACCGGAAGCTCAGTGGCCTGATCTACGACACGATAATGCTCGATGATTTCATATTCATTGTGATCACTGTAATAATAAGGCCCCACGATGGCGACCGCATCGGCCCCAATGGAACGAGCATGACGCCCCAGTTCAGATGATGTGTAGGACTCCACCGTGCCTATATGAATCATCACAGGAACCCGATGGTTCACCCGCCGCACTGCAATCTCTGCGGTTTTCTTCCGCTGCTCTACGGTCATGGCCGGACCCTGACCGTAAGAACCGTTGATGAAAAAGGCGTGGACTCCCGAGGCTAAGTAGAAATCAAGCAGCTCTTCGAAGACCTTTTCGTCTACCTCCCCGTCGTTTAAAAAGGGAGTGGGGACAGGCATTGTCATTCCTCTAATTAATGATGCCGCTGACATAATATCCTCCTTTCTGGCACCTTGAATACCCGTGAACTGGGGAATTGGTTCTCAATTAGGAAAGCAACGATAGCCATAATTGCCAACAGTCAGGCTTGATGGTCTCTTAGGCGACTCCTACCCACCTATCAAACCCCAAAGGTAAGGCTTTTAACCACCACCGGGACGTAGCCCTCTCCGTCAACCACCTCACCAACGTCAATGAAGTCAAGCTCGGAGAGAGAGATCTCATCGACGCATGGGAGTGTCAATTCCGGTGGAAGCATCTCCCCTACCACCCGACCCATATTCTGTTCAAAGACGAGCATCCTGGGGCGGTCCTCAGGTGACATAGCCAGAAGCGCCTGACGGATTCCTTTCGCCAATTCCTGCGCTGCACCGTAACCCAAAAAAGGGGGAGAAGAAAAAACCAAGGCAAACGGCATCCCCTTGACCTCCAAATCCAGTCCTCCTAAGGTGTTTTTTATAGCCTTTTCACTCCTCTCCGCAACAGGTGATTGCCAACTTACCTGGACGACTAAAACTCTCAAGTTGCGCAGCGGAAGGCCGGCCCGCTCCGGAATAAAGATTGTCTCCCCGCTCAACTGGATCGAATACTGCGAGGCGCCTATGACAGTGGCGCGGATCCCCTCGCTGGAATCGAGGATGTGGTATTCCCTTTTCTGCGCCTGCTCCCTCACCTCTTTTCCCAGGAGAGGACCCAAATCACCAAAAACGGCTCTTTCACGCTGGTAGATATACTCGGAAACTCCTCCGGAAAAAAGGATACCATCAACTTGAGGCAAACCTCCCATAGGGGGGGTAACGAAGATTTCTTTCCATGCCGGAGGCTTTCCAGCCAGGACATCAAATAGGAGACCCGCCATGGTCGAAGCCAGACGCTCCCGGATCTCTTCTCCGATCCTGTCTCCGATTTTGATTTCATATCCGAGATCCTTAAGCAATCGATTCCCTGCTCTCTCGAGGCGAACCAAAGAGCCTCGCTCGTCATAGGCAACAAGCCGGGCTCCCAGGTTGAGAACGGTCGTTTTCTCGATCTTTCCCTTTCTAACGAAACTGACTTTCGTCGTCCCACCCCCAAGATCCACGTTTAAAAGTGCCGAGCCCTCTTCTCGGCTCCGGGCGACTGCTCCCGAACCGTGGGCCGCCAGTACGGTCTCCATCCTCGGCCCGGCCGTCGCGCAGACGAACCGACCTGCCTGGTCGGCGAATAGCTCGGCGATACGCCGGGCGTTGTCTCTACGAGCCGCCTCGCCGGTTATGATCACAGCGCCCGTATCGATCTCCTCACGCCTTAGTCCTGCAGCCCGAAAGGTAGAATCGATCAGATCCTTAAGCGGCTCCGGTTCGATATTCCAGTCTCCCGAAAACGGTGTCATGAGGATGGGGGATCGACGAATGACCTTTCTGTCTAGGACCTCCGGTCTGCGGCGGTGAAAGGCGGGATAGCCTACCCGCAATTGTGAGAACATGAGGTGAGAGGTGGATGAGCCGATATCGATCCCCACGCTGGTGAGATGGGTGTGCGGTCCTGCGGAGATCTCATCATGATCGTGGTCGTGATGGTGCGTTAGCATAGGTGCTAATAATTCGCCGCTTCGCCCTGTTGAGTATGGATATAACCGGTATTCTCCATGGCCACACGATTAGAGTGCACGAGAAAACGGGCCGTCTCCCGCCCCGTGTTAAAGTGCTGGTGCCAGGCAAAGACCGGGATCACCAAGGTATCTCCCTTGTTCCACTCATACCTTCGATCCTCGATAATACTATACCCCTCCCCTGAGAGGATATGGTTGGTCTCCTCGTAGATGTGGCGATGCGCCCCTGAGCGTTTCCCCGGCGGGATCTCTGCGATCAGGGTACTGAGAAGTTTCACGTGGAAGCCCAACCTAGGCTCCACAGCATAGGCTATCCTTCCCATCGGCGTGGAACCAAAGCGCAGATCCTTTCCCTTCACCAGTACCTTTCCTGCCCGTCTCCGCTTCTCTTCCTCCTCAGCATAAGCCAACTGTTCGTAGTAGAGTTCTGCCGGAGTCGGCTCGCTCCCGTTGCCAATCTCCTCAGGCTTCCAATGGCTCGGATCGAATTGAACCCGATCCCCAGCCGGGCCCTCGGCTCCCCCAGGAATCAGCGTCTTCATCGCTTCCTCCCCCTTCTGGGCGAAGATCCAATACTCCGGATACTTCTCTTCTTCGTAGATGGCGATGCCCATGGCCATGGAAAACGGCCCTGTCGTAGCCGCCAGGTAGATCAGCTCGTCGCCGCTCTCGTTATGGTGCTTGTGCCAGGCGAAAACAGGAACACAAATCAAATCGCCAGCCTCCCAGGGATACTTGATTCCGTCGATCACGCTATAACCGCGCCCTTTCAGAATATAGATCACAGCCTCCACCGTGTGGCGATGTCCCAACTTCCAACCGTTGAATTCCATCTCCTCTCCCACGGAGCGGCGATTGATCCAAAAACGGAAGGTTCTCTGGTTGAAGCCCAGCCGGGGATCTACGATATAGACGTGGTTATGCTCTTTGAGCTGTTCCCGGATCTCTTCACCCTTAGCCAGAACCGGAGAGTTCCGCCGTCGCTCCAGCTCCTCCTTGCCAAAGCGGATGTGTTCCATGCGCATCCGCAGGTGATCTTCTTTTCGCGCCATGACCACGATTAAGTCTCCCCCTTATTAATTCAATAGCGAATCTATAAGGCTATTCTGAGTCAAGAAGCCAAACCTTTTTTTAACCCCAAAAGCGTTTTCCAATCAAGTTATATCGACCACGGGGTTTGGACCCCGCGGTCAACCAAAGGGGAGAGCTGCCGCTTCTCCCCTTTGGAAACCCCATCGGCTTTGTGCCCGCGGCAAGCCGCGGGGTATGATAATAATCAATCGGCAGCAATCTCATAGCTTAAGAGCGCTCGGCCTCTTCCAAGGCCGACCGTAACATGACCCCGTGAAGGTCCACCGATGTCATGGCGCAATACTCGACCCCATAGGTGGGCCTCTCGTCCGCCATGCCCGACTCCAATAGCCGCTGTAAGGCAAGGCGATTGAAACTCCCATGTCCCATGACACCCTCTTCGTGCTCTTCCAGGTCGGCCTCCACGTGAGTGGAAAAATAGATGGTTTGTTCTCGCGTAAGCCCATAATGCTCCGTCAGCGCCTTGTAGCACACTGCCGACCAATGGCCGATCTGCTCTTCAGTGGTAACGCCACCGTACCACTCCGCCGTGGTTCCTTCGTAGAGGAGGCTACGCATAAAATCGATCTTGGCGCGGAATTCCGAAAGCATAGGCTGAGTAAAAATCTCTTCCTCAGTCAGGCCAAAGGCCTGTGCGGTCTGCAGCATGACCAGAAAGTGGCCCGGCGGCTTGGGATGGATGAACTCATCGGCGATCTTTTCCCCCAGGGGCGCCATCAGGTCGCGATGCTTCTTAAAGAAAGTCAGGAACTTATGATATGAACACGCAACGAGCGTATTGATCTCTATGGTGAAGCCGCCCCAGTTCCTGAAAAAAGTTTGAAGCACCTTGAGCGGGAGCTTCCCCTCCCTTAGACGCAACATGAAGGGGGTATGGTTGACTCTATCCTCCCACCTCTGGGCGACTTTTTGATATAACTCATCCACGATTCCTTTTGCCTCTTGGGGCGACATCTCCTGTCCTAACTGAATTCTGATGGACATGAAACTCCCTCCTTGATCAGTGAGCGTAACATCCCTGTTAGGTCTCGGCCACCTTTATACCGAAGTCATTTTTAGGCTTGACGATGCCGCTATGTCAACAGGAATTTGAAGGCAACCGTCTTCGACAAGCTGGCAACGAGGAATACCTTGTGCTATAAAAAATACTTAGGGGTCTAGTTTTTAGGAATCGCGTCTATTGGCCAAGTATTACAATATAAAGGAGAAAATTGATGGTGACAGGGGAACCGGAATGTTCATCTCCTTTTCTTATCACGAGGTATGGGAAGAGTTTCACTGGGCGGAGGAACGGGAATAGATGAAGCGCCCGGAACCGCTCGAAATATTCCAGCCGACTTCGCTCAGAGAAGCCAGTTTGATCTTAAAAGAGAAAGGGGAGGGGGGACATTTCCTTGCTGGAGGAACTGACCTGCTAATTGCCATTAAGGAAAAAGGGCTGGTGCCGAAATATGTGGTGGATCTTAAAAGGATACCGGCTCTTTCGGGTATTCGGGAGGAACCGGATGGTGGGTTTAGAATCGGTGCGCTGACAACGATGCGAGAGATCGAGATCTCCCCGTTAATCTGCAATAAATATCCCTTCCTAGCTCAGAGCGCGGCTGAGGTAGGGTCGATTCAGATCAGAAACCGCGCTACCATTGGCGGCAACATGGCAAACGCCACCCCGTCAGCGGATGTGGCCCCAAGCCTTTTGGTCCTCGGGGCCAAGGCTAAAATTGCAAGCACCAATGGCGAGCGGGTCATCGAACTAGATGAATTCTTTCGCGGGCCAGGACAGACTGTAATGCGTCCAGAGGAAATCCTAACGGAAATCCTGATTCCACCGAGCCGTCCCCGGCTTGTTGGGGAGTATATCAAGTTCTCTCCTCGTGAGATGATGGACTTAGCCTATGTCGCTGTAGCCGTTACCCTGATCCTAAGTGAAAAACAAAAAAGGTGCGAGAGCGTTCGGATCGCCCTTGGAGCCGTCTCACCAACCCCCATGAGAGCCCGGAAGGCAGAAGCTGTGCTCGAGAACCAGATCCTGACCGAAGAGCTTGCCGAGCGAGCGGGCCAGGAGGCCTTCAAAGAGTGCAAGCCCATCAGCGACGTGCGCTCCTCTGCAGAATATCGAAGAGAGATGGTCCGGGCCATGACCAAACGGGCTCTACTCAATGCAGCGGCGCGAGGGCCCGGTCCGATTTCCTGGTTAGAGAGAAGGGACAAAAGGTATTAACGGCGGATTTTCTAAGAGGTGAAGGATATGAAGAAAAAAATCCAGATGACATTGAATGGCAAGAGCATAACCCTTGAAGTACCTGCACACCGGCTCCTCCTGGATCTGTTGCGCGATGAGATCGGCCTAATCGGGACCAAGGAAGGCTGTGGGACTGGGGACTGCGGCGCCTGCACCGTTTTTCTTGACGGCAAGCCGGTAAATTCCTGTCTCATTCTTTCTGGAGAGCTCGACGGGGCAGAGCTGGTTACCATCGAGGGATTAAAGATTGGCCCTGAACTCCATCCGATCCAGAAGGCGTTTATCCAAGATGGAGGTGCGCAGTGCGGTTACTGCACCCCTGGTATGCTTATGATGGCCAAGTCATTCCTGGACGAAAATTTGAATCCCACCGACGAAGAGATCCGGTTTGCCCTATCCGGAAACCTGTGTCGCTGCACCGGCTACGCCAAGATCGTCCAAGCAGTCCAGGATACCGCTGCCGAATTAAGAAGGATGAAAGCGGAAGGATAAAAGCGTGTTCGGGGACCCGCCTCTCGCGTCGAAAGCAATGGGTCAGTGATTTCTTTGAACCGTTTAGTTTCGGTGCTTTCGGCTTGCTCGGCAGGCCTCCTCACTCGCGTGAAATGAAGGAACGATGACGGATCAAGAAGGATTAAGGGGACGCTCCTGTCCCTGAAGCGAAGATCGGCTCGGAGGCGTCGGAACTCTCTGCGAAACCGAGGATCAGCAGCATCGATGTCTGAGCACGTATTTGTTTTTAGGGCGAGTTTCGATGCTGCCCGAGGCGAGCAGCTAGAGTTCCAGCCGACGAGACGCTGGAGCGAAGGGATAGGGCCTCCCCTAGGCCAAGCGATAGGACTACTAAATGGAACAACTCACAATTGTCGGTAAGTCGATCACACGGGTAGATGCGGAACAAAAGGTTACGGGTGAGGCGGTGTACGGATATGATCTGGTTCTCCCCGATATGCTTTATGGAAAGGTCCTTTTCAGTGCGAGGCCCCATGCCAAGATAAGGCGAATCGATACCGAGAAGGCTAAAAAATATCCTGGTGTTCACGCCGTAATCACGGGGCACGATGCTCCGTGGATCCACGGTGAGTCGATCCATGACAAACCCTTTCTGGCCCAGGAAAAGGTCCGCTACATTGGAGAGCCGGTGGCAGCGGTTGCTGCGGTTGACGAGGATACGGCCGAGGCCGCGGTGGCTCTGATTGAGGTAGAGTACGAGGATCTCCCCGCATATTTTTCCCCAGAAGAGGCCTGCAAGCCAGGGGCCATTTCTATCCATGAGAATTTTAGCAGCTATCAGAAGGCGGACTTTATCGTGGGCGCGCCCATGCCTAATGTCTGCGAACATTTTAAGCTGAGGACAGGAGATGTAGAGCGTGGTTTTAGGCAATCAGATCTAGTCCTGGAGGAGCGCTACTCCGTCCCCACCATCCAGCACGCAGCCATGGAACCCCATTCGGCCCATGCCCGCGTGGATCCTGAAAGTGGCCGGGTCACCCTCTGGGTCGCCAACGATGCCCCCTTCCGCGCCTTGACTGAGATCTCTGAGGCCCTGGAACTCTCCAAGGAAAAGATTCGGTTGATCAATCCCCTTCAGGGAGGTGGATTCGGCTCCAAAGGAGGACTCAAAGTGGAGCCCATCGCCATCGCCCTGGCCTTTCACACAAAGGGCAGGCCGGTCCGAGTCAAGTTCAACCGCCAGGAGAGCTTTATCTCGACACTCACGCGTCACGAAGCCGTTGTTTACATTAAAAGCGGCCTCAAGAAAGACGGCACGCTGGTGGCACGACAGATGACATTATTCTGGGGAGGAGGGGCTTACGCTGAGAAAAGCCCGACAGTTTGTATCAGGGGAAGTTTACCGGCGCCCGGTCCCTACCGCATCCCCAACGTCAAGGTAGACGGGTACGCGGTCTACACCAACAAGCCAGTGGCCGGGGCCTTTCGGGGCTACGGGATTCCGCAGGGGGCCTGGGCGTGTGAGCAACACACGGACGAGTTGGCCCAACGGCTGGGGATGGACCCGCTCGAGTTCCGCCGCCGCAATTTCATCAAAAAGGGCGGGACGCTCGTACAGAAACAGCCCATCCCGACCTCGACCATGCTTCCCGAGCT
>JAPUHZ010000442.1 GCA_027297485.1 Deltaproteobacteria bacterium | reverse complement strand
GGGGGGAGGGCCCTTCGAAAGCGGACGTGTCACTCGGCTTGAACAGTTAAGAGGAATCTGAAGGTCGGGCACGGATCTCTCCCGTCACCTGCATCTCGACCGGAAATCCTTCGAAAGTGGACGGAATCTCACTCTCCAGCTTTGGGGTTTTCTGAACCACAAAGATCTTGATACAAGGCGCACCTTTGCATTCACCGATTCCGAGTCCAACTACGCCGGGAAGCGCCATGACACGATCAGTCAGCTTGGCCTGGGCAGTTTCGATGGTGGATTCCATGGGAGTCGTCTCCTCCTGCTCAAATGGCTTTTTCTCTGCCTGGAACCTCGCGCAGGCTCCTGTAGCGGCGAGGAGGCTGACGAGACACACAGTGATCACCTTTAATAGCATGATTCAGAGATCACGGCAGACAAATAGGGCTGAGGAGCGTCCTTGGCACTGCCCGGCCCAACATCTAAAGCCTGGGAATTGGTTCTTTGCTTTGGTTACGGGCCGTCAACCGTCACGCTAAATCGGGCGAGGATTGGGTCGATGGGACTGGCGACGGTGATCGTGGTGCTACCTGCAAAGAGCAGGCCAACGGGTTTGTCCGCGTCTGACCCCTTTTCAACGACGATGAGCGAACCGGAATCACCTCCGGCGCTAAAGCTCCCGGGCACTATGATAATTTGGTCCACAAAGCGAGCTACTCCCGAATCGTATCTTACATCGACAATCGCATGGATGGCATCGACTCTACCCTTCGTTTGGGAGGTGGCTCGCCCATACTTCTTGACTCGCATTCTTACTCTGGGTGGCACGGTCGTTGACTGCGGTGTACCATAGCCATCGGAGGGCGTAGCATTGCCTAATAACGAGGTCGAGGATAGGACAATAGCCGCGTCGAACTTGTTTTCAATGCCGGTGCAACTATAGAAAGGCCAAATGATAGTCGGGGGACACCATACGATCGGCTGAAAATCGTCGAGGGTACCGATATCGTCAGCCGGACTCGAGCCCCCGTCAAAGGTACCGGGCTGGATCACGGCGTCGCCGGGAGAAGCAGTATTTTCGTCGGCGTAGACGTGGTTGTTACTCAGAGCATACACGTTGGTACCACGGGTGACCCTGGCCCCAATGGTCCCTGCGGTGATATCAGGATGGCCGGTTGAAACCCCAATGGGCACGGGACGAGCAAACCTGGCAGTCGGGTCGACACCACCGCCACCTCCTCCGCCACCGCCTCCGACGTTTTCCGGGGGCCCCTTCAAAGCCACGATCTCGCCCGTCACCTGTGTGACTACGGGTATGCCGTCCAGACTCCCTCGCAATCCGGCGAGTTGTCCTCTTTTCACGAACACCTTGATCACCGCCTGGCCATTGGCTCCCACACCAACCCCGGTGCCCACGACCTCGGGATCGGCCATTAGATCGTCAGTGTACCGTTCCTGGATGGCAATGGCGTGCTCCAGCGCGGCCCTGGGTAGTTCCGGTAGTTGCTGGGCGAAAGCCGCTGCGCCCAAGAAGAAGATTACAAAGGTTAAAACGACCAGACACCTATTCTTACAAATCATTAGGAAACCTCCCTCAAACGCTCGTTAGTCTAGGAAATTCAGTCTATTATAGCATAAGAATGGCCGAAATTTTCGGCTCGCCTTTGGAAATAATCGTCACAAAGGTACTTTGTCCTCCGCCCGATACACCTCGCCCATGCCACCTTCGCCAATTTTCTTCCAGAACCTTGTAATGGCTAAGGGTGGTGCCGACCATTGAACCCTCACTCAGTGCAATGCACTAGCTAATTTTAAAAGGGGCGGCTATTAAGACCCAAAGGATCGCAGACGATCCGCCAGCCTATCCGAACGAGCGGTCCAGTTGTTCCACAGCTTTCCTGAGGTGCTCGGGTGATAGATGGGAATATCGAGCCGTCATTGCCGGCGTTTTATGCCCCAGGAGTTCCTGAACAGTCCGCTGATTTTGCCCTGCCATCGTAAGGTATGAGGCAAAGTGATGTCTGAGGTCATGTAGCCTAAAGTTGGTAATACCTGACTTTTTACAGGCTTTTCTGAACGCCATGCTTACCTTGTTAGCTGACAAAGGCTGTCCGTTCTTCTCTGCAAACAGGTACGAGGTGTCCAGACGAGTGGGTAGGCTCTGGACAATCTCCCAAACGGTGTCATTCATCGGGATACTTTTCCGTTCGTTGTTCTTTGTGTTGTTCAAAATGATCAGCCGGTTTTGCTTGTCTATATTGGAGCGCTGTAGATGTACGAATTCGCCTCGTCGCATTCCCGTATGCATAGCGATTAGCACAATAGGACGCAGCCATGGGGGACAGGCTTTCATCAACTTTGGAATCTGCTCCAGTTCCAGATAACGGACTCTGCCAGGTGGTGTTTTTAGTGGCTTAAAGTCAGAGATAAGGTTTGTCCGAATCTTGCCCCACTCCACTGCCTTCTTGACGATGTGCTTTAGGAGTTGGATCTCTTTGTTGATTGTAGCCGGGGCAATATTCTTTCCCTTACGTTCGGCTCGGTAATCCTCAACCTGTTCGGGGGTAATTTGGTTCAATGAAATCTCCCCGAAATTTGGAATCAGGTGCTTGTCCAGTATCCCTTCATCCCTGTTCGAGGTGTCCTCGGTTTTTGCCGTTCGTGAATACTTCATGTATTGATTACGGATGGCTTCTAGCGTGTATTCCGACTCGGGGAAGATACCGTCAAACTTTCCCCTGAGAACATCCGTTTCTCGGGATCTCAACGCTTGCTCGGCCTGTCGCTTGTGGTACCCGACACGCTCTCGCTTGCGCTTGCCCTTAGCAAAGTAGTCAATATAGAAGACCTTTCGGCCTCGTTGGTCCTTACGGTAGTAAACTCTTGACATTATTCACCTCCTTGGTTTCCGTTTCTTGATGGCTCCGGTCTTAATCATTGCACGCAAAGTGCCAGCGATTTGAATTTCCCTTTCGGTAGCTTCACCTTTTCTTATCCGGAAAAAGATTGTGTTAACCAAGCTCTCTAGGTCGTCACCTTCATCGGCAAATTCTTGAAGATAGCTGTAGGCATCATGGAATTTGTGTGCGTCTTCGTCTCCCGCCTGGTACGCCTCCCGGTCTTCCTTGTCGCGCTCTCTGAATTTCTCAACCCAGTAGGGTGTTTTCCTTCGGGCCATCACTCCTCCTTCCACGGCCACAGGTCAGCATCCTCTAACCACTCGCGCTCAGCCTTCGTCACTTCGATGTCCTCGATCCATTCCTTGGAGGGCTTGCCACCAACCCAGGCAAGTAACGCGTCTCGGGCGAGTTTCTTCAAATCCTCATCCAAGGTGGCGGCGGCGATGGCAGCCTTTCTTTCACTCAACCACTCTTTGAGATTGTGAAGCTGCTGGTGGTCATCCATTGGCTGACTCTACGGCAATACGAAAGTGGCCCTGGCATTCCCCGTATGAACCCTTCGGAAGTGCAAGCTAGCGAAGGACGGAAAAGTACCAGGGCCAAAATTATTGTATCTTTGAGATGATCTTAGGTCCATTAGAACCTCCACTAGCTTGCATCCCAAGAATACACTTGGAAGGCGACCAATGCAACACTTTTTAGGGTGTCGTTGACCGCTCTATGTTGGGTGGAAAATCGTAGTTCAACAGCGACTGCCTGGTCATCTCAATAATCCTGGCATTGGGTTGAGACAGCAATCTCCTGAGTGCCCTCTGCTGCTGCACTGTTGTCGTATCCGTTGCGCGCCTATTAGGTTAGATATACAAGTAAGTCTGCTAACTGAAGAGACACGGCTTGCAATCGCGCCTTCAAAGAACCGCATAACATCATCGAGAGAGCCCCCTTTGGGTGGTCCATCTCCTTTCTTCACGCCGCATCCCCTCCGTATTTCCTCTCCACATAGCCCTCTAGGGTTTCAACCCGCTTCTCGCCCCTCATCCCCATCAGCTCCCGTGTGATCCTCTCCAGAGCCGACAACGACTTCCTCACTTCCGTCATGGATGTGGTTACGTCTTGGGGTGTGTAGAAAGCCGGGATGATCCAGTTGGCTATCCACAGCCTCACCATCTCTTGCTTGGCGTGGGGCATTTCCTCGAAGCTGTCATAGCCGAGATACACCACCCAGGCCGACTGCTTCGGCTCAAGGAAGCGAATCCATACCGCAGAGCCCCGGTGTACCCCGTCCCGCAAATAGGCCGACCTCAGGCCAAATGGTGCCCCTACCTTTGACTGAGGTAATTCCTGGAGATCCTTGAGGGTTACTTTCCCTTTGCCATTCTTTCCCATAACCTCTCTTTTACCTTTGAAAGTGGCACAAACCCGGCACAGCAGCCCTTCCTCTAATCGTGTGAACCGTAAAGCCTTAACCCTCATCGTTACCGCCTTCGGAATGCGATTACCTACCTTTTGTCCCACTT
>JAPUHZ010000441.1 GCA_027297485.1 Deltaproteobacteria bacterium | reverse complement strand
GGCTCGTCACCGATATCTTGACCGGTGTGGGTGGATCCTACTTCTTGTTTCGAGAAGCCAACGGCCTGGAGGACCTCCGGGATATTCCTAACTGGAAAAATAATCCGGAAGGCACCAAGGACCCGGATGGTTTTTGGGTTGGGATGCACTTACGCTATTGGTGCATGGGTTATAACACGGAGTTGGTTAAAAAAGAGGATCTGCCCAAAAAATGGGAAGATCTCCTTAGCAATCCCAGGTGGCGAAACGGCAACCTCGCCCTTGGCAATCGAGCCCAACTGTGGGCGCTGATGCTGTGGAAGGCCAAGGGAGAAGAATGGACCAAAAACTTCCTCACCAAGCTCTTTACCGAGGTCAAGCCCCAGCTCCGCAAAGAGGGTATGAACGCCATGTTAGGGCTCACCATAGTGGGAGAGTTCCACGGCAATGTCCCTGCAGGAGGCTACCGTGCGCTACAAAAGGTGAAACTTGGAGCGCCAATTGGATGGACTTGCCCTGAACCCGTGCCTGTGGCTGTGTCCGAAATGACTATTCTAAGGGGCGCGCCCAACATGAACGCAGCCAAACTTTTTATTAACTGGTTTCTGAGTAAGGAGGGACAGATAGCCCAATATGTAGTCAATTTCGCCCCTCCTGTTCATAAGGATCTTAGAGGCAAACAGTATCTGCCTTTTCCGGACGCGATATTAGGTAAAAAAATCAGTTTCAGGGACCCCGGTATGGAGGTAGACATTCAGCCCAAGCTGCTCAAGTTTTGGAACAAGCTTTGGCTAGCGGGAGGAGGAGAACCGCGCGAAAGGAGATGATAACAACGGTATATCCAAGAGAAATTAAATGATGGAAGGGGAAAAACCGGCTTCCCATAGGTTCATCAGGTACAACTCCTCCAACCCGTGGTGTTGGCTGGTTTTTCTTCTGGTTGCCTGCTTCGTTTTTGCCCCATTGTTCTTCCTCATTCTCGGGAGTTTCAGTACGGCACAACTGCCTACTGAATTCTCGCTTTCCACTACAGGAATAATAAACTATACCACGGTTTATTCTGATCCGGGGACTTACCAGCTTTTTACGAACACGGTCATCTATGTTCTCGGTAGCGTTGTTGTGGGCATCGCCTTCGCAGCCTCCCTAGCCTGGCTGGTCGAGCGTACCAATCTCCCGTGGAAGGTGCTCGTGTATGCCGGGATCCCGATGACCCTGGCTGTCCCCGGGATGCTCCAGGCCATGGCCTGGGTCCTCCTGCTAAGTCCCCGCATTGGGTTTATCAACAGAATGCTCATGGGCATTTTTGGTCTCGATCAGGCGCCGATCAACATATATTCGCTGGGCGGGATGATCTTTATTGAAGGGTTACGTTTGGTTCCCACCGCTTTTCTCATGCTGGTCCCCCTCTTACGCAGCATGGACCCCGCGTTAGAGGAAGCAGCGGCCGTCTCAGGCGCCCGACCCTTGTCCACCCTTCGCAAAGTAAGCATGAGACTCCTGGCCCCTGGGCTTGTTGCCGTGATGATCTATCAGGCGATGACTGCCCTTGAGGTCTTTGAGGTGCCGGGCATCCTCGGTCTCCCGGCAGGCATCTATGTCTTCAGCACAAAGATATACACCATCATTCACTCGGCCACCTTTATCCCTATCTACGGACAGGCAAACGCCTTGGCCATGGTCTATCTGGCCATCGCAGTAGTCACCACCTATTTCTATGCCCGGATGATCGACCGGTCAGAGAAGTATACGATCATTACGGGAAAGGGCTATCGCCCACGCCAAATGGATTTGGGATCCTGGCGTTATCCTGCGCTTGTTTTAGTCGTGGTCTACCTTCTGCTTTCCGTTGTTCTGCCCTTTTTGGTTTTTCTCTACACCTCTTTTCTTTCCTATCTTCAAGTCCCGTCTTGGAAGGTCCTCAACCAGTTAACTTTACAAAACTATTATTTCCTGAGCGATTATGGGGATGTGGGGTCGGCATTAAAGAATACCGTCATCATGGTGGTGGTGACGGCGACCGCGACGACGGCGCTCTCCTTCTTTATTTCCCTGGTTGTGGTCCGTAGCAAATTCTGGGGGAGAAGATTACTGGATCAGTTGGCCTTCGTCCCCCATGCTATCCCGGGGATCGTGATGGGGCTCGCCTTTTTCTGGGTCTTCCTCAAGTTGGATTTCATTCCTATTTACGGCACTATCTGGGCCATATCGATCGGCTTTACGGTCAACTTTATCTCCTACGGCACCCGCTCCATGAATGCGTCCATCCTGCAAATCCACAAGGAGCTGGAAGAAGCGGCCTATCTCAGCGGCGCCCCACCGTGGCGCACCCTATGGCGCGTCTTTTTCCCACTGATGCTGCCTACATTTGTGGGGGTCTGGATCTGGGTGGTGCTCCATGCGGTGCGCATCGCCGGCATGCCGCTGATGCTTTACGAAGGGCCTAAAAATCAGGTCCTGGCCATCCTGATCTGGAACATGTGGGACGATGGGTATATAGGGGCCGTGGGGGCTATTGGAACCCTGCTAATGATCTCCCTATTGCTGCTCACTTTATTGGTCCGCTTTGTCGGCTTCCGCAGGCACGCCGCGCAAATAGGTGGGGCATGATCCGGATCCAAAATCTCCACGTGCGCTATGAAACGGAACGGGGCGAAGTGGATGCGGTGAGCGGCATCAGCCTTGAGGTCCAACAGGGACAGTTTTACACCCTGCTCGGTCCCAGCGGGTGCGGCAAGACAACAACGCTCCGCTCCGTGGCCGGTCTGGAGATACCCCGGGATGGGGAAATCTTTGTCGGCGATGATCTCGTCTTTTCGTCCTCTCGAGAGATCTCCATTCCTTCATACAAAAGAGACATCGGCATGGTCTTTCAGTCCTATGCGATCTGGCCGCATATGAATGTCTTTGAGAACGTCGCCTTTCCTTTGCAAGAGATGCGAAGGAGATTTTCCCGGGACGAGATCCGGACCAAGGTGCGACAGGCCCTCTCTTTAGTCCAGCTCGATGGCCTGGAGGATCGCCCGGCACCTTTCCTGAGCGGCGGCCAGCAGCAGCGGCTGGCCCTGGCCCGCGCTCTGGTCAAAGAACCGCGGGTACTTCTCCTGGATGAGCCCCTGAGCAATTTGGATGCAAAACTGAGAGAAGAGACCCGCTTTGAGCTGCGCGAATTGGTTAAGCGCCTTGGGATCACGACCCTCTACGTCACCCACGACCAGTTGGAGGCGCTGACCATGTCCGATATCGTCTCCGTTATGGATCAAGGAAAAATCGTTCAAGAAGGCACTCCCAGAGAGATCTACCAGTCTCCCCAAGCGCGGTTTGTGGCCAACTTTATCGGCCTTACCAACTTTTTAGAGGGACAGGTCATAAGAACGCCCTCGGACAACAGCGGATTAGGAGAGGTGAAGACTCCCGGTGGTATGCTGAAGTGCCTTCTTCCGAAAGGCGTGGAGGCAGGAGAATCCGTGGTGGTCATAGTCCGCCCTGAAGACATCAATCTCGTCGATGGGAACTCCATCCAAGGAGAGAACATCTTAAAGGGGGAAGTCGAGGCGGTGATCTTCATGGGCGAGACCCTGGAATGCCAGGTGACCGTCGGCTCCCAGAAAGTGCGCATGAAACTTCATCCCTCTTCTCCGGTTCAGCGCAACGCCACCGTTCACCTGAAACTTCCCCCGCAGTACTGCCGGGCCATACGCGGCTAAACTGGATTGTTCTAAATCATTTAAGATAGATTTCCGCCATGGCAAATTCTATCATCAACAAAGGGGAATTAAGACGCGTCAATTTCTATGAAGATTTTATGCGCTCAGAGGGGATCCCTATCCTGCGGGGCTTTTTCGTTGACGACCTTATGGAGGTGGGGTTGGCCCCTTGGAAGCGCAAGGGCGGACTTGGCGCTTTTATCGAGCTTGAAGGAGCAGGGGGAGCCACAGGCGCCTATCTCTGTGAGATTCCCCCCGGGGGAACACTAAACCCTCAGCGCTTCATGATCGAAGAGATGATTTATATTCTCAGAGGTAAGGGTGCAACTGCCGTTTGGCAGGATGGAAAACCGAAACGAACCTTCGAGTGGTCTGTGGGGAGCCACTTTGCCATCCCACTCAATGCCTGGCACGAACATTTCAACGGACAGGGCGAAGAGCCGGTGCGCTTCTTGGCCGTGACCAACGCACCGGTCGTCTTAAACCTCTTTCACGACCTCGACTTCGTGTTTAATAACCCCTACGTTTTCTCTAGCCGCTTTCACGGAGAGGAGAACTATTTCAGCGGCAATGGAAGGGAGTATCCAGGCCGCATTTGGGAAAGTAACTTCATATCGGATGTGCAGACCTTCCGTGTGCTTGATCAAGTGAACCGGGGCGGGAGATCGAGAAACATGCACTTTGAACTTTCCGACGGGGCCATGGCGAGCCATGTCTCGGAGTTCCCGGTAGGGACCTACAAAAAAGCCCATCGTCATGGCGCCGGCTTTCAGATCGTTATTCTCAGCGGCCGGGGCTACACCCTTCTCTGGCAGGAGGGGGAAAAGAGAACCCGGGTGGACTGGCAAGCAGGCAGTCTTTTCGTGCCACCGCAAATGTGGTTTCACCAGCACTTCAACATCGGAGAGTCTCCGGCACGCTATCTCGCATTCCACTGGAGTCCTCACAAATACGAGTTCATCAAGGCGCTCCACACCGAGGGGCAGGCCAAGAATGTGAAAGAAGGAGGAAACCAGATTGAATACGAGAATGAAGATCCGGAGATCCACGGCCTTTATGAACATGAGCTGGACCGGTCGGGTGTCCGCTGTAAGATGAAGGCCATGGTTTCACGATGCACGGGAGCCGAATAATTGAATAAATGGTAATGGCGTATGACTGAAGCGGAAAACGAAAGACTAACCCGAGTCGGACCGGGAACACCGGGCGGTGAGATGATGCGACGATACTGGATCCCTGTCGGGATCAGTGAAGAGCTGACGGACCTGCCTAAGTTGGTCAGGGTCTTAGGTGAGGAGCTTGTTCTCTTTCGCGACACCAAAGGGAGGGTGGGGTTGCTGGAAAAACATTGCAGCCACCGGGGCACCTCTTTGGAGTATGGTCGCGTTGAGGAACGAGGCATCCGTTGTTGTTATCATGGCTGGCTCTACGATATTGACGGCCATTGTCTGGATCAGCCTCTGGAACCTCCTGACAGCAATTTTAAGAAGACCATCAGACACAAGGCCTATCCCTGTCGAGAATTAGGGGGCCTAGCCTTTGCCTACATGGGGCCGGTTGAAAAGATCTCTCTTTTACCTAATTACAGCTTTTTGGTCAGGCAGGACGGAATAAGAAAGATCACGGTTAGGACCGGAGAGGGCAATTACCTCCAGCGATCCGAAAACCACGCTGATACCATGCATACCGCTATTCTCCACGAGCACCAATTTGGAATGGACTTCTACGAGATCCCCGACTGCACATTTACTCCGGCAGAGTACGGCATGATCACCGTAGCGGATCGTGCCGGTCATGAACCGGGGACCATCATCCGCCGGACGAACCATTTCATGGTACCCATGCTCCAAACCACCGGCTCGATGAGACGCGAACACGGTGTTGAGTGCGCGCAGCGGGCCGCCTGGAAGGTGCCGATCGATGATACCCACACGCGCACCTTTGAACTTTTCTTCATCCCCTTCGGCAAAGACGGCAAGCCCACCGAAGAGGTCTTTGGCTCAGGAGTGGTCAACCGAGCTTCCGTGGACCGTAGAGGCGTCCGATCTTATGAAGAGAGCCAGAGAGATCCGGGAGATGAGGAGGCCCAAATGAGCCAGGGACCGATTCAAGACAGGACCAAGGAACATTTGGGAAGCTCGGACCGCGGCGTCATCATGTGGCGCAACATTCTTAAGAAAGCCATCGACGCGGTCGAGCGAGGCGAGGATCCTCCGGGGATCATCAGGGACCCAGGAAAAAACAACTTGATTTGCGTCGACGCCAAGGATGAGCTGATCCAGGTAAACTGAAGTCCGATGATTAAAATTTCGTATGTCGAGCTCCCGGCTAACGACGAGCCTCCGGCCCGTGGCTTCCTAGCAGAGCCCGGTACTCCGGGACAATACCCTGGGGTGATTTTGATCCACGGCATATGGGGTCTTGTTGATCAGGTAAAAGGACTCTGCAGGAGATTGGCAACGAAATATTACATCGCCCTTGCCCCGGATTTATTTTTGGGAAAAACCGCTGCCACACCTGAGGAAGGCCAATCCCGTTATCGAGAAGTTCCTCAGTCCAGGATGCTGGCAACCCTCAACGCCGCTTATCAATGCCTGGCGAATAAACCGAACGCTACGGGTAAAGTTGGGACCGTGGGATACGGATTGGGAGGGACCCTATCCCTTCAATGGGCGATCCAAAATCCCAGGCTCAACGCCGCGGTGGTTTACTACGGACGGAATCCTGATCCTTTGGATGAGCTGACGAAGCTTCGATGCCCCATCCTGGGGAGTTACGGTGGAGACGATAAAGCCGTGCCACCCAGCGCGGTTCATGATCTGGAGGAGTTGCTTCGTAGGCATGGCAAACAGTTCGACATTAAAATTTATCCTCGCGCTCCTCATGGATTTGCCAACGAGACTCGGTCGGAGTATCGGCACTTGGAGACCATAAACGCCTGGATAAGGATGATGGATTTTCTGCGGAATAATCTTAAACAAGGGACGACTTAAGCGACTTTGAGCGTTGGCATTTCAGTTCCATTGCAACCCAAACCGGCTTATAGGTATGATAAGAAGATCAGTAAATCTTTAGAAGGGGGAACTACTCATGAAACTTAAGAGAGTGGACCATCTTGCCTTTGTCGTTACCGATCTCGAACGGTCGGTGAAATTTTATCAGGAGGTTTTTGACGGGGAGATCGGCCGCAGCCGTGGTCAGAACGAGAAGGATAAGGCCGCCAAAAGATCGAAGCACACGCTGGTTAAAGTAGGAAACTTTGGCTTTGACCTTTTTCAGATGGAGCCGGACAGCCCTCCCAAGACCGACATCCGCCACCTCCATTTCGCCTTTGAGATTGAGCCCTCCGATTTGGACAGCGTCCAGGAACAACTGAAGCGGATGGACATACCCTACGACGGCCCCAAGGCCCATGGTGGGGGCACGGGACTTTCCATCTACTTTAAGGACCCGGATGGATATGGACTCGAAGTCACGGCCAAGTTCCCCGACAAGGCTGCCTACGAGGCGGAGATTGCCAAGCGGGGCGCCCAGTATGGCGGAATGGGCCGCACCTACGGCTGGAAGGAAAATTAAAAGGGCAGTGAGGAAAAAATGTCCCTGGTCGATGGATTCAGCCATCTTGTGGTTCAGGTTACGGACCTAGACCGCTCAGAGAAATTCTATCAAGAGATCTTGGGACTCGACCCTATCGGGAGAGATCTCGTCACGGAAGAGGGGCCCAATTCGCTTCTCAAAATGAACAGCGGTCAGATGGTCCTGTTGGTCCAGGTCCCTAATGTGGAACCCTTCCGACCCAACAGCAGCAGCATCCACCATGCCTGGCTACTTACCGTCGAGCAGTACAAGCGTGCCCAGCAAAGGCTAAAGACCATTGGGGTCGATATCGACGACAGCCGCGCACAGTTTCGGGCCTTGGGGGAGAGGAGTATGGATGTCTTTGATCCGGACGGACACCGCTATCAGGTCCAGGCCTATGGCCCAGAGGCCAAGCGGATTATCAAGCCAAGCGCCGGCCAGGTGACCTGCGGCAAAGTTGAGGACTTCGAGGTAGGCTCGGTCACTCCGTTCAACCAAGGAATGTTTTTTTTAGTGCGGCTTGAAGAAGGTTTTTTGGCGCTCTCCCGCTGGTGCGCCCACAAAAACGGACAGATCAAGTGGGAAAAGGAGCATTGGCGTTTTTATTGCCCGTTCCACGGGGCCACTTACAACCGCAAAGGGGAATTTACCGGCCACATGCCGGACGTCGGTCCTTTGAGACTGAATCCCGTAACGATCGCCGAGGACGGGTCTATCGTGGTAGATACCGGAGTGGCTATCATCCGCAAGGGCTATAGCCCCGATCAGGTCGTTCCCGGAACTTGCGGGGCGGAGTTCTGCGCAGCTGACGTTCAAAAGGTATAGGTAGTTCGAATTGACTAGTACAAATGACAAAAACGATTACAACTGCTCCTCTGCCACGACAAGAGGTTCCGAAGGGGGCGAGACTGAAGGCCGCAGACGCAGGGACGTGGAAGTTGCAGGCAGGCCCTAACAGTGGGAGTGAGCACCCTAAGGGGTTGGCGCGGGCGGCCCTCGAGGTCGAGGCATATCGGGCGCGGCCGGAAGGCTTGCCCCCTGAGGAAATCTATCACGACTTCAGTAGCTGGTATTAGTCAAAAAAGATGGAAGGAGGTAGAGATATGGCTGATGTCGAGAGTCTAAGTCACAGTGCTATCTGCGTTCACGACCTGAAAGAGGCCGAGGACTTTTATTGCAATGTCCTGGGTGCGCACCAAGGGACCCGCGTCAATTTTAAGACCGATGACGCCCTGCGGGGAAGGTCCGTCCACGGTTCTATCATTTTGGAGGACTACCTCCTGGCACTCATGGTGCCACGGGACTTCATGCCTATGCCTGCTTCCGATCAGCATCGTGGCGCGCACGGTTTTCGCCACGCCTTTCGCGTCTCACACAACCGGTTTGACAAGACTATGGAAGAGTTAAAAAAGAGAGAGATCGCTTTTGAAGGCCCGGTAGAACACCCAGAGAAGAGCCCTTTCGGCCAGTCGATCTACTTCAAGGATCCAAGCGGCAATTTCCTCGAGATCCTCTGGCGCCGCGACGAAGATGTAAATTATCCTAAACCCTACGTCCGAAATGTAGGGTAATTCATCCTAAACCTGGAATATTTATCTCACAATGTGCAACCACAACAGAGCGTTGCTTAATGAAGAGGCTCGAGGGTGCAAGTCCTGAAGGCCGCACGCACAGGGACAAGAAGGGCGTCGGCAGGCCTGGACAGTGGGAGTCAGCACCTCAAGGGGTTGGCGTGGGCGGCCCTCGAGGTAGAGAATCATTGCGTGGGGCCGAAAGGATTTGCACACGAAGGGACTCCGGCGTGAACAATTCGGGTTAGCGATCTGCTTTCAGCTCTATCGGCTATCCATGGGTAAACTCCAAATTGAGGGGATGAGCCACCTCGTCGTTGAAGTCTCTGACCTAAAACGGGGGGAGGAATTTTATCGTACGGTGCTTGGCTTCGAACCGGCCGGGCATGACCTTTGGCCTGACTGTGAGCGAAGCCTCCTCATGAAAACCGCAGGAAATGATTATCTTATCCTCTCGGAGAGTCCCGCGCCCAGATCTCTCCCCGAAACCGGTGTCCATCAGGCTTACAGAATCGCGCCTGCTGAACGGGCAGCTGTCTCCAAAAAGTTGGCCGCACGCAGCATCGATATTCACACCTACAGGGAGGACCGTCCGTCCGAGGCAGAAGACAACTTTTATTTTTATGACCCGGACGGAAACCGCGTTCAGTTAGTCGCCTCCAAAGCTAATTTCGAGGCAACCGGTAGAGTCCAGGGCATAGACCACGCTACTGTGGAGAGCTGTGATCTGGAGTGGGCAGAGGACTTTTACGTGAAGGCACTGGGTTTGCCTGTCGATCACCGGGTTGGCTGGAACACTGCAGACTACAAGCGGGCAAAGCTCTGGGGCGAGGGGAAAGAGGAAGTGGCGCCGGGAACCAGGCGTTGGGACCAGCGCTATACGACCATGGAGCAGAAGAGACGCCTCCCCCGGCCCAACACGCACTTCTTTGTTCGTTTCGGTAATGCCGTCCTCGGAATCTTTCTCGCCTTGGTGCACCGCCAAGAGCCTCCCGAGGAGCAGATG
>JAPUHZ010000440.1 GCA_027297485.1 Deltaproteobacteria bacterium | reverse complement strand
ACTGGCCCTGTCCCTTACGGCTATCCACAACGGCCACCGCTTTCCTTTCAGAAGAGCGTCTAAGCGCACAGGACTCAATTAAATAGCTCTTTAATTGAGTCCTGGGGGTCTGATCCGGCTCAAACCCAGGCCCAGAGCGGGTCCGGGCTCATCTAGAATTGACATTTTATGAATCGCATCTGAGCAGTCTTAGAAGGGTTAATTGCCAATCAAGGTATCTCTGACCACTGTCCGCCTTTTGTCCGTGTACTGGTACAGACAAGCCCCAAAAGCTGCCACACTCAATGTAAGAGTTGAGGCTATCAAATCACACCCTACTTTTGAGTTTGAAAAAATTGGCCCGAGTTGGGGATGGATAGGAGTACAGTGTATTGGTCATTTTCAAAAGCGGCCTGGGCTTTTCGGTTTTTTTGGCCTGTCCCTTGGGGGGCTTACAAGAACAGTAGACTCAGAGTAGTCACTTTTTCTAGCCTTCCTGGTACTGGAAGCTTATTCGATTGTGGTAGCAGCCCGGTAGCAGGGCGTTCTAAGCAGTGATTTATTTTAAGCATTTTTGAGGCCTTCAAATACTCTATCTGTAGGTATCGCCTCATTCTGCTACCACCTTGCTACCGGATTGAGAGAGAAGGGCAGGGAACCATGAGAAAAAGGAGGTTGCGAGATCAAGGAAAATCGGGGTTCTTTTCCCCCTCATTCCATGTGATTCAGTGTCGGAGGGAACTACGGATCTGTAGGTTGGGGGTTCGAGTCCCTCCGGGCGCGCCATAGTTTTTCCCTTTCACCAGTTTTGCCACTATTTTGTTACCCCTTCACCAGGATCAATATGTTCTTCCCTTCGCTCATGATTTAAAAGGGGATGATAACCAAAGGAGAGTTTCGCACAGAGGAGGGGTTCCAAGGTAGGAGGCGAATGAGGGTCTCTAGCCTCCGAAAGCTTGTTTCCATAATTTCCTCCGACCGTTCGAGCGCCATTCCTCTCTCTCTTTTGCTGCGAGGCGGAGTTCCTTCTCTTGGAGATCGGACTTTAGCTTTCTTAGCTGCGCATCACGGGTCTCCAAAAGCCACTCTTTCACTTTCACGTGATTTTCCAAATCTCGAATCTTCGCATTTAGACTCTCTCTGATCTGCTCGTCTTGGCAGGCATCACTGGTAGTAACCACCTCTGCCTGCTTAGTAATGGATTCTAACTGGCATAGAAGCATCTCTTTAAGCTTAACTACCTCGTTCTTTAAGGGGCTAAAAGGATCACTTTCACTTTCCTTAAGCAACTCCATCGAAACGGCCTCCTCCTTCCTAATAGGATTAACCTAATTTCTTTAGGACCAATGAGAACAAATCTTGCCGAACACAGTCAATTAAAATTCCTGCTAGAATCGTGCCACTATGAGGAAATAAAAATCTAAGGAAAATCAGGTGATTATAAACTTATAGGAGAATTTCGGAGGGATAGATGGGGTAATTTTGGTAATTTCTGGACAAAATTGTGCCAATTTGGCTTAATTACTAGCTTAAGTCCCCAATCCTATAAAGTTTCTGCACCTGTTTTGCTACCGGATTGAGCCGAAAAAAAGAGAGGCTGGGACAAACAGGGGTTTGCAAAATCAAGGAAAATCGCGCATCTTTTCTTTCCTGGTCCATGTGAATGTGTGCTCAGCCGGACAGCTTCAGGGTCCTCTATCCCTTTGAATCCCACTTTTTAGATCTGGGGGGAATCCGATATCACTACTTGGATGAAGGCCACGGAGAGCCGATCGTTATGCTACACGGCAATCCGACTTGGTCCTTTTACTACCGTCACCTGATCACGGCCCTGCGGGGGAGATATCATGTTATTGCTCCCGACCATGTAGGCTGCGGGTTCTCTGATAAGCCGCAAAAATACGAGTACACGCTTGAGCGGCATATCGCCAACTTGGAAGCGCTCATGGAGCATCTCGCTTTGAAAAGGATCACCCTGGTCATGCACGACTGGGGCGGACCGATCGGCATGGGATATGCCATGCGCCATCCGGAACAAGTCAGACGCTTTGTGATCTTCAATACCGCCGCATTCTGGTCACCCCATATTCCCTTAAGTCTCCGTCTCTGTCGTACGCCGTTTTTTGGCGCCATTGCAATCCGGGGATTGAACCTCTTCGCCGGCTTGGCCGCTATCATAGCCTGTCGTCATCGAGAGCGCATGACAAAGGAGGTGCGGGCCGGCTACCTGGCTCCGTACAACAGCTATGCCAATCGTATCGCTATTTCTAGATTTGTTCAGGATATTCCGGTTGATTCGCAACATCCGAGTTATGATTTGCTCCAATCCATCGAAAAGGGTCTAGTGCAGTTCAAGCACCACCCCATGATCATCATCTGGGGTGGTAGGGACCCCGTTTTTACTGATCTCTTCCTGAAATCTTGGCAAGGACGGTTTCCTGACGCCTCTGTGAAGCGGATCGATGATGCGGGCCATTACGTCGTGGAGGATGCCTACGAGCGAATCATCCCTTGGATAAATGAGTTTCTGGAGAACAGCCCGATTTAATATGCAGGAAACGCGAGTCTTAGAACATCCAGCAGTGTCCAACTCTTCCAAGCCGTCCAATATCGCTTTCTATCTAACCGCGGTGGCCGAGAAGGCCCCTTCCCGCCTGGCAGTGGCGTTTCCCCATGGTCACGACGCGGCTGGGCGGGTGGTCTATCATCACATGACCTTTCAGCAGTTAGACGAGGAGAGCGACCGGTATGCCCACGGTCTCACTAAGATAGGGATCGGGCGCGGATGCCGAACACTCCTGATGGTGCCGCCAGGAATCGAGTTCCTCGCCCTGACTTTTGCCCTCTTCAAGATGGGAGCTGTGGTTATCCTCATCGACCCGGGAATGGGTAAGAGAAACTTGCTGCACTGCATCCGCGAGGTAGAACCCCAGGCGCTTATTGCTGTTCCGCTGGCACATGCGCTGAAGGCGCTATACCGGGAGCACTTTAGGCATGTTAAGCATGCAGTGACCTTTGGCCGGCGGTGGTTCTGGGGTGGAGCTACGCTTGACCAGGTCCGGGAGAAGATCTGGAGTGAGTTTCCCATGGCGAATGTAAACAGTGAGGATCCGGCGGCCATCCTCTTTACCACGGGCAGCACCGGGATACCGAAGGGTGTGCTCTATCCTCACGGTACGTTCGCCGCCCAGATCAGATCCATACAAAATAATTTCCGGATAAAGGAAGATGAGGTGGGCTTAGCGGCATTCCCTCCGTTTGCCCTTTTTTGTGTAGCCATGGGAACGGCCTGCGTGCTTCCGTATATGGACCCGACCAAGCCGGCTGAGGTTGATGCCATAGAAGTGATCCGGCCCATCCAAGATTTGAGCGTGACCTATTCGTTTGGCTCGCCGGCCTTTTGGAATCGTGTTAGCCGGTATTGCGTCGAACATCGCATCGAACTCCCTTCCGTTAAAAAAATCATTATGGCTGGAGCTCCTGTCCCAGCGGAACTCCTGCGACGACTCAAAGAGATCCTTCCGGAGGACGGGGATAGTCATACGCCGTACGGCGCCACTGAGGCGCTGCCGGTGACTTCGGTCTCCGGCTCGGAGATTCTCGACCAGACAGTCCATCTCACGAACCAGGGCGCCGGGATCTGTGTCGGGCGATCGCTCCCGGGGGTTACGCTTAAGATTATCGGGATCAGCGATGAGGCCGTTCTTGAGTGGAGCGAGGCGCTGGTTCTTCCTCCAGGGGAGATTGGCGAGATCGTGGTCAAAGGCGATGTGGTGACCAGAGAGTATTACAAAAGGGAAGATGAAACGGTGCTCGCCAAGATCCGAGACGGCAGCTCCGTCTGGCATCGGATGGGCGATGTGGGTTATCTCGATGAGAAGGAGAGGGTTTGGTTTTGCGGCCGGAAAAGCCACCGTGTCATTGTGGCTAAAAAGACATTCTTCACGATCCAGTGTGAGGCCATCTTTAACCAGCATGAAAATGTGTTTCGTTCGGCCCTCGTTGGCATCGGACCGAGGACAAGGCAGCGTCCGGTTATTATCATCGAGCCAAAGCTCGGCAGAATGCCTGCCGATAGCCAGGCCACTAAGAGATTTGCCCGAGAGCTTTCCGATCTGGGAAGCCAAAACGAGCTTACCAGAGATATCAGGGATGTGTTGTTCCATCCTGCTTTTCCTGTAGATTTCCGACATAATGCCAAAATCCTCAGGGAGAAGCTGGCTGTGTGGGCGGAGAACAGGATTCAATGAAAGCGCTGGTTACCGGTGGTGGCGGGTTTCTTGGACGCTATATAGTTGAAAAGCTGATCGGGCGGAACGACTCAGTTCGTGTGCTTGGGCGCAGCCGGTATCCCGAGCTACAAAGTCTTGGGGTTGAAATCATCCAGGCCGACCTAAGAGATCAGACCGCGGTAATCAAGGCCTGCGAAAGGGTCGAGGTGGTTTTCCATGTGGCTGCCCTTCCTGCTATCTGGGGAAAATGGAAGGATTTTTACGGCATCAATGTGGAGGGTACGAAGAACGTGCTGACCGGATGCAAGGCACATCGTGTGTCCAGGTTGGTCTATACCAGTACCCCAAGCGTAGTCTTTGATCAATCCGATTTGTGTAAGGTCAACGAGAGTTACCCCTATCCCGATCGTTACAACTGCTACTATCCTGCGACCAAGGCCATGGCAGAGAGAATGATTATCCATGCCAATGGTGAGGGCGGCCTACTCACGACCTCCTTGCGTCCCCATTTGATCTGGGGGCCGCGAGACACCCACCTCATCCCCAAGGTATTACAGCGGGCAAAGGCGCGGCGGCTTTACATCGTGGGAGACGGAACCAACAAGGTGGACATTACCTACGTAGAAAACGCCGCCGATGCCCATTTACAGGCGGCAGATCATCTAAAGGTGGGCTCACCCGTTGCGGGACAGGTCTATTTCATTAGCCAGGGAGAGCCGGTTGTGCTCTGGGAATTTATCAACCAGCTCTTGGAGAGGCTCGTGATTTCAAGAGTCACCAAGGGGATATCCTATAATACTGCCAGATCCATAGGGGCGGTGTTGGAAGTGGTTTATAAGGTTTTTCGCCTGGCCGGGGAGCCGCGCATGACACGCTTTCTGGCCTCTCAATTGGCCAGATCACACTATTTTGAGATCTCCAAGGCCAGACGAGATTTCGGCTACTCCCCCAAAATAACCACGTCTGAGGGGATAGAGCGGCTGGTGAATTACATACAACGGCAGTAAAATATTCTTCCTGTTTTTCTTGCTAAAATCAGGCTGTTATGCGAAATTCGAAAGAACACATTTGACCCGGCCATTGACTTAAAGGGTGATTTTGGATTACATGGTACGCTCTTACGCTCATACAGGGGAGTAAAACGGTTTCCTGGTGAGATCATTTTAGCGGCAAAGGAACGGAGGCCTTCATGTGGTGGATGAAGCAGAGGAAAAGCCAAGCCAACGGAAACGGCAAGGTTACAGCGGGGGAGCGGCAGGGAAAGCAACCGGGATGTTTCCTCATCGGCGCAGACTACTATGTTCCCGATCTCAAGGTTTCATCGGAAGAGATAGAGCGTCGAGCCGGTCTCTCGAGGCTAGGCTTACGGGTAGGGACCTTGGAGGCAGGAACAGGGGTCAAGAACCGACATTTTGCTGCGTCAGACGAACACCCCAGTACTCTGGCTACGGTGGCATGCCAGAGGTTACTTAAGCGGTTAGGGATGGAGAAACGGGATGTCGGTGCTTTACTTTTTGCTGCCAATAGCCTAGATGAAATCGAACCAATCACAGGCATGCGTATACATGAGTCCCTCGGCTTGAAGGCGGGTGCGTTCGTAGCAGACATCAGGGATGCTTGTAATAGCGCATTGAAGGCAATGATTCTAGCCAGTGGGCTGATACGGTCGGGGATGGTCACTAATGTCCTTGTGGCTGTGGGTGAACGGCTGCACGACGGGATCTATCTGGATATCCGGTCCAAGCACGAGCTGATGACCCGTTACCTGTCCGGCCTGACGCTAGGGGATGCAGGGGCGGCGGTCATGCTGTCATCGCAGGGATCCGGTAAATGTTTAGAAGTAGTTCACCAAAGCTGGGAGGTTGATTCGACCATGCGGGATCTTGCAATTATTGAGGGGGGTGGCACGCGTTGCTTTTCCGACCCAAAAAAATTCTATTTCATTAGCAACGCCAAAAAGCTGTGTCAAGTCGCGGTGGATAAACTACCGTCCATGATACGCAACGCCTGTAAAGAATTAGGGTGGGATCCCGCCTCAATCGGCGTGATCCCGCATCAGGTGAGTAAAGGTGTCATCACAACGATCGCTAAGCTCTCGGGTCTTCCGTTAAAAAATCTCATGATTACGCTTGACCGGTTCGGTAATACCGGGGCTGCGACCATTCCCATGGCCCTGGCCATTGCGTTCGAGAATGGCTTTACCCATACCTTCCGGCGGATCCTTCTAGTAGGTGGGGCAGCGGGCTTCTCGGGAGCTGTGCTCGCGTTGGAATTTTTGTCCCAGCAGTTGGGACAGGTCTCTCAGAGTTTGGAACAAGCCGCGGAGCCGCAGAAAATCTCACTCTAGGTGAGTCAGTTTTAAGCCTAGACCAGTCTTTGCGGTCTATCTCGTAATCTACCGCTGGAAATCCTTTCAATTTTCTTAGCACTCCTTTTATGTTATGGTGATTTTCCGTTTATGGAAAACTTTTTCTCTGATGCAAATGGCAAAGACTGCTTCTACATGGATCTGGCACTGCAAGAGGCAGGCAGGGCGGCGGAAAAAGAAGAGATCCCGGTCGGGGCCGTGATCGTATATCAGGGAGAAGTAATTGGTCGGGCACATAACCGGCGAGAAGAGTTGCAAAACCCTATGGCCCATGCCGAGATTCTGGCACTCGAAGCTGCCTCTCACCATCTAGGAAGTTGGCGACTTTGCGAATGCACGCTCTATGTGACACTAGAGCCGTGCATTATGTGTGTTGGTGGGCTGCTTCAGGCCCGCATATCACGACTGGCCTTTGGTTGTTTGGATTCGAAGGGGGGTGCGGTGGAGTCCCTCTATCGCCTCTGCGAGGATTCCCGGTTGAATCATCATCTGTCGGTAACTGGCGGCATCTTGGAAAGTGACTGTGCTGGGATTCTGGATGGTTTTTTCACTCGTTTGAGGGAAAAGAGGCGAGGTGTCAAAAGAACGGAGAGGTGGCCGAGCCCGGCTGAAGGCGCTTGACTCGAAATCCTATCCATTAACTTTCTGAAAGAACAGACAAGACGGTGGGTTAGCGATAGCCCACCGTTTTTGTTTAACAATCTCGATTCTTCACATTCTGCACATTATTGCACAAACAAAATCATAAACCCCCATTCCACGCTGAAAATGTTTACGAGGGAGGTTGTCAAGTATTTAGTTGAAATTATCTGAGCAGCTCCTATCCAATACGTTCCTCAGGCAGCCTTTGCCTTGTGTGCTTCTGTGTACTCCGCTTTGATCGTAGCGATCACGGCCGCGATTTCTTTGTGTCCTTTGATTGTGCGAAAACCCTGCTCCGCGTGAGACAACACAGTTCCCAACCACCGCTGTGACATCGCGCTGCCACGATACCGTTTGATGTGTCCTTCACACTCCCTCACCGTCGCAAAGATGCTCTCAATGGGATTGGTCGAGTGAAGTGTCTTTCTCAACAAAGCAGGAACCTTCAGCCGATGAACGGTCAAGATCTCCTCCAGTGCCTCCCCAAGCGAGTCTGCCGCCGATTCATTGAGCTGCCTCAGCCACTGCTCAAAGTCCAGGAGCATCTTCTTGGCATCGGCGTAACTGTTTTGCTCCAGCGCCGCGCGAAAGCGTCGATGAGCCTCCTTTCTCCACCGCTTGGCCAGATGCCGCTGAATGTTGCGATCCTTATGAATCGTGCACCTCTGGTGAATCAGTCCACTACCGAGCCGCTCCTTGAGCGCTTTGATGATTCCTTTGCCCCCGTCGGTAACAAACACTACGTTCTTTGATAAAACCAACCCTCGACTGTCCAACTCCGAGAAAAGGGCCTGGCAGATCTCACTGGTCTCGGTTGCCCCCTGCCAAAACCCTAACACCCGCGTCGTCCCCTCCACCTCAATTCCCAATCCCACCAAAACGGCCACACCCCCCCGATGAATTGTGTCCAGGAATATGGCAAACGGCTCAAACCCCTTTAAACTCCTCTCCCGAAACTCCTTGAGCCTCCTCGCGCTTGCCTTTA
>JAPUHZ010000044.1 GCA_027297485.1 Deltaproteobacteria bacterium | reverse complement strand
CCAAGGAGGAAAATCATAGCCTTTTTGTTAGTTCGCATCATGTACCCTCCTTTCTAAAAGAGTATTCGAAATCCAAATAGCACGCGATAGTCCTGATAAAGCTGTTTACCATTCACTTGGTCAAGGACAGGAAACTGGAATGACGTTTCCACCAAGGCGTTGTCGAACAAGATGAACTGGATGCCCGGAGAGAGAAAAATCGTATCACCTCCTGAGGCACGGACCTTGCTGCTCCCGCTTTTATTTCGCTCACGGTGCTCCCCGTTGAATTCCAGGAGGAGATTTAACTGGGCATTTTCTATCGGCCATTTGGGGTAAATCGAATAAGCATAGGCTAGGTCATAATTTAGGACAGGTCCAAAACGGAATCCATCGTGGCGGGAATTATATTTAAACTGGACCCCTCCCTCCACGGCATGGTAGGCGGAGATCCAGCCGCCAGCGAATCCAAAGAGAGGATCGACGCCGCCAGAGCCAAGCTGGCGCGGGCGGGGAAGTTTAACCCCGTCCTTTTTTTTAGTTGTACTTCCTGTGGGAAGCTCCAAACCTGCGCTGAAAGCCATCTGTTTGCTGCCGCGGGGGAAATCGTCCCGGTAAAAGCGGTACTTCCCGATGATCCGTATGTCGCCAACCCCTCTCACATCCTGGTGGGTTTTATCTCGAAGTCGAAATTCTTTGATAACGTAAGGAACTACTAACGTGACTACCGCGTCGGTTGCAAGGTTGTAGTTTAAAATCGTTGGTATCTGCACAACATGTCGCTCTGCATTCCCATTAGCCGCGTGCGACACCTTCACGAAGCTCCTCAGTGCCGTGCCGAGAAAAAACTTAGTGCGCGGCGTCTGCCCCTGAATCGGCGCTGCCTCGGCGTGGGAAGCTAAGGCCAAATAGCCCAAAGCAATGAGGCCAAAGCCCAGGATTCGTCTCTCTTTTTCGGTCATTCAGACACCCTGCGGGTCAACAGATCATTACTTGGCAAACTTGTAGACTACATCCATCAGCTCTCCGTAAGTCTTTTTCGCTTTCCCTTTGTTACCCGAGCGCAAAGAGTGGGTAACGCAGTTCTCCAAATAGTTGCGCATAATGAGCTTGCCCACTCCCCGCAGAGCCTCTTGGACGGCAGATATCTGACCCAGCACCTCCACGCAATATCGTCCCTCTTCCACCATCTTTTTGATTCCTTTGATCTGGCCTTCGATCCGGTTCAGCCTCTGTGCCGCATTTTTCCTGGCAGCAGGCATGATTAACTCTTTTCCATTAGCCATAAAGCACCTCCGATAGGATACCTTTATACCTATACCCCCTAGGGGTATATGTCAAGGGGGGTCGGAATCTTTACGGATCGCCGGAACTAAAAGAAAAATGATGTAAGGCATTTTGACTCACCTCAATGAATGTATTAGGAGACGATCGCGTAGGATTTCTGGGGTTTGTTACATTCCCGCGGTTCGAGGAGAGCGGTTTATTTTGGCTGAAACTTTTTCATGAAAAAGGAGGTGGTGTGATGGCAAAGTATCTTTTGATTGAATCTCGAGACCCTTTTGACAGCTCGGACTCGGGCTATTTCTCTGAGCTAGTCCAAGGGATTTGCAGTAGGGGGAACGAGACAACCCTTTTCCTTCTGCAGAATGGGGTCCTACCTGTAAGGAAGGGATCGAAATACAATAATACCCTTTCAAAGTTGATTCAGGGCAAAGTCCGGGTTCTGGCGGACGGCTTTTCCTTGAAAGAACGGGGGATCGGCAAGGTGGTTGACGGGGTGAATGTTTCCGATGTGGATCAGCTCGTCGATCTGTTGCTCGAACCCGGAACCAAAGCCATTTGGCATTAATTTTTCAGGAAGGAGGTTGAAATATGGCTTCAGGAAAAACACTAACGATTGCGATTATGGACGCTCCATATGAATCGGCTAGATCCACGACGGCAATGCGCATTATCAACGCTGCTTTGGGAAAAGGTCATAACGTGAACGTATTTGCCTACGAGGGGGCGGTGAATCTCACGATGAGTGCGCAAAAGCCCCACCCCAACCCGGCCAAGGGGACTTCGGTAGAAGAAGAAGAGCATCCACTGACTAAAGATTGGATAGCAGCACTTTTTAAGTTGGCAAAGGAAAAGGGCGCAAGGCTTGACTGGGTCAACTGTGGGTTGTGTGTAGACGAGAGAGGGGCTGGGGATTGGATTGAGGGACCGAGGCGTGGAGGACCTAAGGATTTTTTGGACGCATCATCGGCAAGTAATGCCACTCTCGTAATCCCGACAAAGTAGATAGGAGGATGGTATGGCGAAGATTCTAAGCATTGTTGAAACTGCCTATAGGGGAACGATAGAAGAACAGGACGACACGATTCTCTGGCTCACTCATATGTTCAAAAATGGTGGGGCGGATATTGCCATTCTCCTCAGGGCCAATGCCGTTAACTATGCCGTGAAAGGACAGGATGCCTCAGGCCTCTCCTTTGGAGAGATCAAGATGACGTATCCTCCAGAGATCGATAAGGATGTGGAGAAAATGATTCAGAAGGGTGTGCCGGTTTACCTAGTTGAGGAAGATGCCAAGGATCGTGGATTGTCGGATGGAGATCTAATCTCCGGGGTTAAAAAGGTTAAGCGGCAAGGTATACCGGAACTTATCGACCAGCACGATCAGGTTTGGCATTGGTGATCCCAACATTTGGAGTTGAGACAGAAAATTGAATCACAAAGCAGTGAGGGTTGACAAAGGGTTGTGATTGGTCTAAATATCATTATATTAAAATATAATAAATATAGGAGGGAAATTTGCCCAGACCAAGACGGAAGCCGGTTGTGCTGGCAGAGTCAGACGGAATTTTAATGAAGTTTTTTAAAGGGCTGGGAGATCCGACCAGGCTCCGGATTGTAGAGGTCCTCTTGGAAAGGGAGCGAAACGTGTCGGAGCTGATCAAGCTCATCGGAGCGCCTCAGAGTAATATCTCTAACCATCTCGCCTGTCTCAAGTGGTGCGGCTATATCAGCTCACGCAAAGAAGGAACCTCCGTTTATTATCGGATTACTGATGGGCGTGTGCTGGAAATTGTAAGGCTGGCCCGTTCGATCATCGCTGACAATGCGGAGCATCTCTACGCCTGCACTCGGATCAAAGCCTAGCAAGAGAGTCATTGGCCGAAGATGAATTTTGGCAGTTTTAAAGCTGGACTGGTGAGTTTCTCGTCAGCATTGATTGCCTCTCTCTGCTGTCTATTGCCCCTTGTTGTAGTTCTTTTGGGTTTAGGCAGCGGGGCTTTTATGGTGGTGACGATGCAGTACCGCTACATCTTTATTCCAATAGGTGTGATTGGAGTCGGTCTAGGGTACTATTTTTACTTTAGAGAGAAGCAATATTGCACCACCATAGGCTGTACCTTTGTGGGAAGAAAGACCAACCTGGTGTTGCTGGTTATCGCCACGGCGATGGTAGCAGGGGCTTTAATTCTAGATATTTTCCCTGATCTGACGTCGAGCTATTTGCAGATGGCGATGTAACTTTTCATTGAGGAGCACGATATGGCGAAGCCCTACGGAACGATATTCTTAATCATTATCTCGCTTTGTTTATCTACAATACATCTCGGTTGTGAGTCCGGCACTGAACCGGTCGATACAACTGGTCTCAGCCAGGTCCATCTGCGCATAGAGGGCATGACCTGAGGGGCTTGACCCCTCACCGTGAGGAGGGCCCTGGAGGGGCTCGACGGAGTACGAAAGGCAGAGGTGAGCTTCAGCAAAGCAGAGGCGGTGGTTTATTACGAAGAAGGGAAGGCAAACATTGAGGAGATGGTCCGGGCTGTGAGCAGGGTAGGTTTTC
>JAPUHZ010000439.1 GCA_027297485.1 Deltaproteobacteria bacterium | reverse complement strand
CCAAGCTCGGCCGTGCAGGAGATGCGCTCGAATCTGCCTGGGCCGAGTTTCAGGAGCATCCTTCCACGTTCCGTTACAAGGAGTTGATGCGCTATGTGCCGGCCAAGGAGAGAAAGGCATGGCACGAAAAGGCTATGGAGGCGTCGGAGGAGGGCGATCTCTCCTCCCAGATCGAGCTCTGGCTGGAGAAGAGGGAGAGCGATCGGCTTGTCGCACGGATGCGCAAGGCCACGGACGAGGAGTTGGAGAATCTCAGTCACTACAAAACCGAGCCTTTGGCGCGCAAGCTCGAGCGGTCCCACCCCGACATTGCGGCCAGGGTATACCGGGCCCTCGGCATGCGGATCGTCAATGCCGGAAAGAGCAAGTACTACGACGCAGCGATCGACAACCTAGCGCACGCCAAGAAGTGCTACGCGAAAGCCGAGCTTGGGGGAGACTGGGAGGCGCTTGTCGCCGATGTTCGCGGGCGGCACTATCGCAAGAAGGGATTCATTGCTGGGTTCGCGCAGATCGTATCCGACGCACCCAAGCATGTTGAGCCGACCTTCCTGGAGCGGGCAAAGCGGCGGTGGCTCAGGGAAAGCAAACGATGAGCCCAACTTGTCGACAGGCAAGGTTCCGTAGTCTCAGGCTCTGTCCCTATTGCCTCGACACATTACGTGATACAGCGCTCCACCAAAGTGCACTCTCGGCTTCCTCGACATGCCGCACCACTAGGCCATCACACTTTTAACATCAATAAGGTTTGACCCCGTCCTATTCTCTTGCGTTATCGTCACGCCTCCTCCGGCCACTCGTTGGCAGTTACAGGGCCGTATGGTATATTTCACCAGACGAGAAACGTCTCTTTTTCGGAGCCGAGGCTCTGCGAGGCAAAGATGAAGCAGGTCACGATCGAGTACCCAGAGGGGTTGCCAGGGTTGTTGAAGCTTTCCGAAGCGCAGTTTGCCACCGAGGTCCGGTTTCTCGCTGCAGCCAAGCTGTTTGAGTTGGGCAAGTTAAGCTCCGGGAAGGCGGCGGAGATGGCTGGGATCGGACGGGTCGAGTTCCTTCATAAGCTTGGCCCATACGGTTTCCACGCTATAAATTTAGACGATGAACAGATTGAAGCCGAACTCAAATCCGCAGCTGAACTCGCCGAATGAGCGTATGGGTGGTGAACACCTCCCCCCTCATCTTTCTGAGCCACCTGGGTCGGCTGGAACTGTTGCGGCGTCAAGAGCGGGCGATCTGCATCCCCCGTGCAGTGGCGGAAGAGGTGGCTGAGAAACCTGATGTTGCCGTGCAGGCTGTACAGGATGCCTGTGCAGCATGGATGCAGATACGGGAGGTTGTTGACCGGACAGCAGTGAATGTTACTCAAGCTGCTCTCCACCAGGGGGAAGCTGACGTGATTGTCTTGGCTATAGAGCTGCAAGCGGAAATGCTGGTCATGGACGACCAAGATGCTCGACGCTTTGCCACTCGCTGTGGGCTTAAGACAATTGGCACGCTGGGGATTTTGCTTGCGGCAAAGCAGCGTGGAGACATCCCTTCACTTCGGCAAGAGATCGAGAGCCTACGAACGCTAGGGTTTCGAGCAAATCCACGGCTTGTAGCTGCAGCCTTACAGAGGGCAGGGGAGTAAAGGCCCAGTTCTGGTATCTGTCAGAAGAAAACGACTAAAGCCGCAAAATCCTCTATTCCGTAACGATACAAATCTCAATCGGCACCTGATACGTGAGGATATCCTCTGCTTCTTCATTCAGAGCATTGGCACGCCGGTTGATGATCTCCAGATCCCTCCGTTCCGCCTCCCTTCGTTCCAGATGGGCGATGAAGTGTCGGGCAGCTATTTCGATAAATTGCGAGCGGCTCTTGAACTCGCCCACGTGCTTGTTGATCCTGTCTAGGACGCTGGCAGCCATGTGACAGATGTCTTCGCTTTCATACTACCAACATGCTACCTGGCCGATGTGCTGTCAATGGCGCTTGGCCGGTGGTGGGGCATAGCCATGACAACAGCCATGGGATCAGACTTCTACGACTCAACAATTCTACTAGTTTTTCTACCTGGCACAGAAGCTGCCCGTCAGACTGTATCCGCTCGTATAGCCTCCCCACCAAAGTTCCCACCGTTGCCATATCCCTCTGTGAACGGAAAGCATAAGGGATGAAGGCGGAAAACGGGAGGGTCTGAGGCTATCTCTAGCGGATGTGGACAAGGTCGAGGCCTTCGCGGCGTGCAGCGGCTTGAAGCTGGGAGTCCCAGGATGCGAAGGACAGAGTATCTGCAAGTCTTTGTCTCAGGATAATCGCGGATGCCAGATGAATGGCGTCATAGGCGCGGAGGTTATGAGCTTCGGCAAGTTTCCCTGCGCGCCGAATGAGAGCGTCCGTGGTCTGGATGATCAAATAGCGTTCCCAGTCCGAGTCCAGGTTCCGAATGATTCGGCGATGGTCGAGTAGAGAGATGCCCTTCTCACGATGTCGGCGGGCGAAGCCGGCGCGCGCCTCTACGTATCCGACGATCGAGATCGCTATCGTCTCCGCCTCATCCACCGCCTTTCGAACCACGACAGAACCTTCTTCTTCCACATACAGCTTGACCAGGGCGCTCGTGTCCAGGTAGAGCCTCAACGACGGTCCTCGATCACGGCGTCAGCCACGGAGGAACCCTTAATCTTCGGCGGTCTCTTGCTGCCGCGCGGCTTTCCGCCTCCCCATTGCGCTTCACGGTCGCGGATCATGCCTTCGATGCGCTCGTCGACCGGTTGTCCGGGTCTTGTGATCATGGCCACTGGCTTGCCATGCTCGGTCACAACCACCCGCTCGCCGGCTCTGACCTTGCGGATATATTCGCTCAGACGATTTTTGACCTCCCGGATACCTGCGGTAATCATAGGCCCTCCTTGTGTAGCTACAATATCTACTTTTGTGGACACAGTGTCAAGGGTGGGCTTCCAGGGGGAAATAAGAAGGGATGAAGGATATAAGGATAAGAGATTAGCACTCCTGCCGAGGGAAAAGGCCGGGGGCCAGGTCTATGGATTCTTAATTTTCTCTCCTACCCGCCTACCTCTTCTTGTCTAGGCCGCTAGCCACCTGCCGAACGGCGTTACTCACCGAACGGTATTGTAAATCTATCCTACACCCTATCTCCCTCAACGTCATCAGACATTAACACCCCGCGGTACTGATTAGCTTTCAGCCATCAGCACTCAGTTTTCAGCTCCTGAATGATAGCTGATCGCTAACCGCTGACAGCTCTGGATAACTTCATACTCTATCCGTCTTCCCGAGTCCCTTCTGGAAGCGCTTAAGGTTCTGGCCAACAAGAGAGACGTTCCCTATCAGTCTATGATGAAAGTTCTTCTTGCAGAAAAATTCGAGAGGAACTCAACTTGGAGGCAGAAAGATAACGGTATTACGATGACGTGAGAAAATGTGGTGGATAAGCAGACGGGCCAGCCAGGAGAACGTGGTCCCGAGGTCTGCCGGCCAGATTCCTGGTCTCACGAGCAAAGTAAGTCACAAAGCTTTTTAGCAGTCCTGCAGTGGTGGATCTAGAGTGCTAGCTATGCCTTTTGACGGAGGGACCTCTTGTCTGCTACAAGGCGTGTGATTAACCCGCTAGTGAAGTTTGCGAGGCCGGCCAGGGCCTCTTTAAAGGGGAGGATATCACAATGTACGGATGGAGAGGAATCGTTGGCTTGGTAAAACCGACCTACCGGCCGGGATCTTTGGAGAGATTCATTCGGCTCATGCCGGATGGGGTTTGCGTGATAACTCGGTATATAGGGGTACGCGCAGGGACGGGGAAGGAATTCGAAGAGGCCCTGGCGATTGCCGAGCATAGGGTGGCTGAACTGGCGAAGATGGGAGTGGACGTCGTGGTCATCCAGGGAGTCCCCCCGATTATGCTGCGGGGATACGGCTTTGATGCAGAGGTTAGAAAGACCCTCCAGGAGAAGTACGGGGTGCCTGTGCTGACCGCGACTATGACGCAAGTCGAAGCGTTTAAGGCCCTGGGGGTTCGGCGGTTGGTAGGGATCACCTATTTCAAGGACGATCTGAATCCAATGTTCGGAAAGTTCTTTGAGGAAGGCGGCTTTGAGGTGGCCGCTATGCGAGGATGTCTTGATGTGCCTTTTTCTGACCTGGGGAAGGTCCCGGCGGAAGAGATCTATACCCATGCCAAGAGGATCTTCCTTGAGGTGGGTGGTGGAGACGGTATCTATCTTCTGGGAGCAGGCTGGGACTGTCTGCCCGCAATCGAGCCATTAGAACGCGATCTGGGAGTGCCTGTCGCGACCAATGTACCGGCTGATGTCTGGGCAACTCAGAAGCACCTTCATATTCGCGAGCCGGTAAAGGGCTTCGGGCGCCTATTGGAAGAGATGCCATGAAGAGAAAATCACCGTCCTTAGAAAAGTCGGGCGGTTAGGGGAGGTCTGATGTCTAAAGTAGTGATCGTTACCGGGGGTGCGGGGGGAATCGGCTCGGCAATCTGTCGGGGGCTCGCCAATGACGGCCACACGGTCGTGGTTGCAGATTTTGACC
>JAPUHZ010000438.1 GCA_027297485.1 Deltaproteobacteria bacterium | reverse complement strand
GCCGGCCATCCGGCATGCCCCAGGCCTCCCCCGCCGTCCTCCCCCGCCTGCCGGGGGCACCCCCGCCGGCGGCGGGGGGAGAGTCACAGAACTCACTGCGCGTCCATTTTTAAACCTTTTCTTTCCTGAACTCTCAGGGGTTATTCAACCTTTGGCCGGCGAGTGCGGTGCTCGGAGGCAGGCCTTGGAAAGGGTTCCCTTCTTCACGGGGTATGGGGTGGAGACAGGACTCCTGATCGATCTCTTCAAAGAGTTTGGCCTACCGGCCATTGCTCAGGTCGATCTCGAAGAGCGCATCCACCGTAACCAATCTCTACCTGCTCTGAGCCAGATGTCATTCGCCATCATCCAGGTCTTCATCCAGCGGTTGGAGGAGAAAAACATGATCAGAATCCTGGAGGAGGTAAACCGGAGCATGAAGCTCATCAAGCATCAGCGTCAGACCTATGCCTTGGAGGTCAAGGAGATTCAAGAACATGAACGGCCGCCGATGATCTCCATCCCGGAATATCGGGCTAAGCGGCAACAAGTCTCCCTTGCCGAAGGTACATCACTCCATTGACTCGATCCCAGCCTATCATCATTACTGACCTGGATGGCACTCTTCTGGATCAGGAAACTTATAGCTACGAAGCTTGCCTACCTGCCATCCGAAAGCTGCTATCCTTGGATCTCCCTCTAATCCTCTGCTCCAGCAAAACCTGCAGCGAGATCGTACCACTCTGGCAGGAGCTGAGTCTAAAGGACCCCTTCATCGTGGAAAACGGCGGTGCCATCTATTTTCCCACTGGCTACTTTCCATTCCCTATTCAGGGAATAAAGCACAAAGGCTCCTTTGAAGCCCTGGAGTTGGGCACCAACGTCTCTACGTTACGCCAGGTGCTTGCAGAGACGGCTAGTCAATTCGGTGTTAGGGTTCGATCCTTCGGCACGATGGATCTGGATGAGATATCTGCCCTGACGGGCCTAAAGAGGGACCAGTCCTTCCGTGCCATGCAGCGCGAATACGACGAGCCATTTCTTGTGGAAGAAGGGGACCCGGAAAAACTCTTTGCGGCCTTAGGGGCAAAAGGGCTGACGCTAACCCATGGTGGCCGTTTCTTTCACCTGAGCGGCAGGCATGACAAGGGAAAGGCGGTAAGGATCCTTCTGGATCTCTATCGCCGCGGGGAAGCGCCGATATTCAGTGTAGCTCTGGGAAACTCAGTCAATGATCTTCCACTCTTCGGCCAAATCGACCGGCCCATATTAATCAGAAATCACAATGGCTCATATGACCCGGATGTCGTCAAAGGAATGCCCCAGATCGAGCGCACCGAAAGCATTGGGCCGCACGGCTGGAGGGAGGCCATCGAAAGAATTTTGGCTGGGGAAAGGCGATGACCTAGAAAACGAACAAGATCAAGGGTTCCTATTCCTCCTTTCTCCCCTAAACTGCACCCGGCGATAAAAAAGGATGCCGGCAGCAAGGGCGCAGATCAGACCGGATAAGGTGATCGCCGAGGGTGTCCCTGCCAGGGATGCAACAATACCGATGAAAAGTGTGCCGAACGACCAGAGACCCTTGTCCATGAAAAGGAGGCTCAGGATCCTCCCTAGGAGGTGTGGGGGGCTTTCCATCTGAATGGTGGTGTTGGCCACGGCGCGAAAGGCTATATGGCTGGAGCCCACCATGATGAGGCAGAATAGAGAAAAGAACATAGAGCGCGAGAGAGAGAAGAGGATCAGAAAGAGAGAAAAAGTAAAGACGCTGAAGAAAAGAAAGTTCCTTCTGCGGCGGATGTTGCCCAGGGAGGCCAGGCAGAGCGCAGAGATCACCGCCCCCAGCCCCGGAGCCGCTAAAAGAAATCCAAAGCCAGCAGGACCAGTGTGCAGGACATCGCTGGCAAAGACAGGCAGGAAGCGGGAATAGGGCGAGCCGACTAAGGCAACAATGTAGGCCAGAAAGAGCACCGCAAAAACCCGGCTGTTGGTCTGAACATAGCGGTAGCCCTCAGCCACCTCTTGCCAGAAATTCTCCTCTTTGTCTTCTCTCTGCCAGTGGGGCAAATCCATCCTCAAAAGAGAGAAAATGATTGCGAGGAAGCTCATCGCATTGACTAGGAGACAGCCCGCTACCCCGATAACGCTGATCAGAACCCCTCCCAAAGAGGGGCCAAGGACTTTACTTAAATTCACGATGGAGGAATTAAGCGCGATGGCGTTCATCAGTTCCCCTCGAGGGACCAAGAGGTGGATCAGGGATTGGCGTGCCGTCTGATTCAAGCTGTTCACCGTACCGAGAAAGAGGACGAGTATGACGATGTGCCAAAATTTGATCAGGTCGAAATAGACCAAGGCCCAAAAGACAAAGGCCTGAATCATTGCCAGGCTTTGGGTAACCAACAGGAGCCGGCGACGGTCCAGCCGATCGACGATGACGCCTCCGATAGCGCCCAAAAGGAGGCGGGGAACGGCCTGGCAAAAACCAATCAGGCCCAGAAGAAACGGGGAGCTGGTCATCGTCCAGACAAGCCAGCTCTGGGCCATCGTCTGCAAGAAGTCGCCTGTGTGGGAGAAGACACTGCCGAGGAAGAGGAGGCGAAAATTGCGGTATCGAAGGGAACTAAGGGTTTTGGATAGGCTCAATCTCCCCAGGCGAAACGGCGCCATTACTCTACTGTCACGCTCTTGGCCAGGTTGCGGGGTTGGTCCACGTCAGTGCCGCGCTGGACGGCGAGGTGGTAGGCAATGAGCTGTAACGGAATCGTAAGCACAACAGGGGTGAGAAAATGGGAGGCTTTGGGAACGGTGAACACCCGGTAGGCCGCTGCCTCAACGGGACTGTCGCTCTGATCGGTTAGCACGATGACCTTTCCACCCCTGGACTCCACTTCCTTGAGGTTTCCTAACGTCTTTTGAAAATAGCGATCTTTAGGCAGAAGGACCACAACGGGCATTTTCTCGTCGATTAGAGCTATAGGACCGTGTTTCATCTCACCGGCGGGATATCCTTCGGCATGGATGTAAGAGATCTCTTTTAACTTGAGGGCCCCTTCCAGGGCGATAGGGTAGTTAATCCCCCTCCCCAGATAGAGAAAGTCAGAGACGCTGTTCAGATCCCGTGCCAAATCCTCCAATGGATCCTCAAGCTTCAGGGCCTCTTCGACCCAGTGGGGAAGATGCATGAGATCCTCTAGGAGCCTTTTGGCCTCGGCCCGCTTTAAACGACCGTTCAGCCGTCCCAAACCAATGGCTAAAAGATACAGGGCGGTGAGTTGCGTGCTAAAGGCCTTGGTGCTTGCTACGCTGATTTCCGGCCCCGCATGGGTATAGAACACCCCATCGGATTTGCGGGCCAAGGAGGAATCCACGACGTTGCAGATGGAGAAGACCCTCCCTTTTTTTGCCCGAGCCATATCAACCGCGGCCAGGGTGTCGGCCGTCTCTCCCGATTGACTGATCAGAAGGAGAAGGGAACGAGAGTCGATGAGAGGTGAGCGATAACGAAACTCGGATCCGTAGTCCGCCTCGGCCGGAATCTTGGCAATCTCCTCCAGCATGAATTTCCCAACCAAGGCAGCATGCCATGCGGTGCCGCAGGCCACCAGATGAATCCTCTCGATCTTTTTGACTTCGCTTGCCCCGATTTGGATTCCCTCCAGTGAAACCTCGCCTTCCCTCAGTGAGATGCGTCCGCGGAACGTGTCGGCAAGAGCCTTAGGCTGCTCGTAGATCTCTTTGAGCATGAAGTGACGATAACCCCCTTTGCGGGCAGCCACCGTATCCCAGGTGATTTCTTTAAAGGACCGCCTGACAGTTTTTCCTCCTTCATCCAGGATACGAAGGCCTTCTCTCGTTACCTCGCCTACTTCACCATCTTCTAGAAAGGTCACCTTCCGGGTATAGTCGAGCAGCGCTGGGATGTCAGAGGCTACGAAGGTCTCTCCCTGTCCCCAACCAATCACGATGGGAGTAGAATTCTTGGCCACGATTAGTCGCTCAGGACTCCTCTGATTGAGGAAAAGCAAGGCATAGGAGCCATGAATCTCTCTAAGACTCCTGCGCACTGCAGTGAGGAAATCTGCGCCTTTTTGGATCTTCTCGTCTACCAGATGGGCGACTATCTCGGTATCCGTTTCCGACTCAAACCTGGCCCCCCTCTTCAGAAGACGCTCTTTGAGTTCCAGATAGTTCTCGATGATGCCGTTATGGACAACTACCACGTCTCCGGCACGGTGGGGGTGAGCGTTAGTCTCAGAGGGTCGGCCGTGAGTTGCCCAACGTGTATGGCCAATCCCTACCTTCCCTCGGATAGCTCTCCGGAGCAGGATCTCTTCGAGGTTCTTCAGCTTCCCTTCACAACGGCGAATGGTCACCTGACCATTACTCAGAACAGCTATCCCTGCTGAATCGTAACCTCGATACTCGAGTTTTCTGAGGTTTTCTAAAATGATCGGGGCGGCTTCTCGGCCACCGATGTACCCGACGATGCCACACATCAGACTTTAGACTTCTCCATTTTCTTCCGCTTTTGCTCGGTCCAACCCTCTCTCACTCGTTCCTGCCGCTCATTGTAAACCAGCGCCCCTGCCGGGACATCATGGCGCACGGTCGAGGCCGTGGCCACGTAAACATCATCGCCGAGACGGATCGGGGCCACCAGCGTTGAGTCGCTGCCAACTTGTACTCGGTCGCCAATGGTGGTCCGATATTTTTTGAAGCCGTCGTAGTTGCAGGTGATGGTGCCAGCGCCTATGTTGGTCTCACGGCCAACAGTCACGTCGCCTAGGTAGGTCAGGTGGTTTGCCTTCGATCCCTCACCGATGCTTGCCTCCTTAATCTCGACAAAGTTTCCAATATGGACGCCGCGTCCCAGTGAGGTCCCCGGACGGAGATGCGCGAAGGGGCCTATCACCGCACCGTCCTCGATCCGGCAGTCCGTCAGCACAACGGAAAACTTGAGATGGATTTCGTCACCTAATTGAGCATTGTTTGCATAGCCGTTGCCATCGATAAGGCACCGCTCCCCGATGACCGTCTGCCCCAAAAGATGGGTGTTCGGCCCGATGATGGTATCCTTCCCGATCAATACCCCTTCTTCGATGTAGGTCGTCTGCGGGTCTTTGAGGGTCACGCCGGCTTCCATCCATTTCCGGTTGATTCTCTCCTGCAAGCTCTTCTCCATGATCGCAAGCTCCTCTCTCGTGTTAATGCCCAAAATCTCCTCCGTATTCTTTACCTGGATCGTCTTGACACCTTTTCCGTTCCTTAGGGCAACTTCTACGATATCCGGCAGGTAGTACTCCCGCTGCTGATTGCGGTTGGTTAATCTCTCCAGAGCGGAAAAGAGGAAGTCGGAGGAAACCGCATAGATACCTGCGTTCACTTCTCGGATTTGTTTCTCCGCTTCAGCAGCATCGCGTTCCTCTACGATTCCGGTCACCTCACCCCTAGTATTGCGCAAGATCCTTCCGTAACCCATGGGCTGCTCCAGCGAGGCGGTCAGAAGCGTGACGGCCGCATTTTCCTCACGGTGATGGCGCAGGAGCTCCAGCAAAGTCTTTCGAGAAATAAGAGGGACGTCACCGCTGAGGATCAAAAGATCTCCAGAAAAGTCCCAAAATATTTCCTCGGTACAGCGGACCGCATGGCCGGTGCCGAGTTGCCTCTCTTGAAACACCCAGGCAATTCCGTCGTCACCGCATGCCCGCTTAACCGCATCGACGCCATGCCCCACAACGATTGCTATCCTCTTAGGGCTTAAGCCCCGTGCAGCCCGCAGAGCATACAAAAGGAGGGGTTTCCCCCCTAAGAGGTGAAGGACCTTCGGCATGCTGGACTTCATCCGTTTACCCAAACCAGCCGCCAGCAGGATCACTCCGATATCCCTCATGCCGACGCTACCAAACCGAATAAAGGCATGGTGCAAATTATAGCGTAAGTATGATTCCAATCAAAGTGACTGTGCTCGTCTGACATGCTTTGTTTTCCCTCTCGGATAGAGAAGCTCATGAGCGGGGAAAATGGGAGGTTTTGATCACGGATACCCTAAATAACCTTTTTGGCCATTCCTGTAATTTTTTGACCTCCTTGTCTCTTCCCAGGCCAAGTCCAGGGCGGGACGGGTGTAAGAAAGTTCATAAATTCGAGGCGCTTAGAAGATCTCCTCATCTCGATGTCACCATTGGCACCCTACTTGCGGCACCCCTAAACATTGCTGGACAAACAATAATGAAGGGGGAACAATGAGAAGGCTTGTTCTATTAATGGTCGTGACAGGATTTCTGGCTGGTTGTGATGTTTACCTTCCGTCCCGGCGTGCCGGTCTCCCACCCGGGCATGGCGGCGTCCCGCCGGGCCATGGGGGCATACCACCTGGACAGGCTAAGAAGATGGGACCGCCATCTGTTGTTTTATCGGGCGGACCAAGATTTGCGATAGTCCCTGGCAGCAATGTTGCAGTTGTGCTTGGGGTGAATGCTGACCTTTTCCGTGTAAAAAACCTTTACTACTACCGTCACGACGGCGTCTGGTACAGGGGGCGACACTATCATGGTCCCTGGCAAGTCATCGCTGCTAAGGCGTTGCCCCGTGGCCTAAGAGGGAAATCCCCCAAGAAGCTGAAGGCAAAGGTTAGGGGTCGCAACAAGTACAAATAAAAGGGCCAAATCTACGCAAGGTATCAACACCGAGAACTTAGACTAGGGTTGCCTTAAGCCATCGGTGCTGAGCTTTTAGGGGAAAGGATCCGATAGCGAGCCATTATTCAACGCGGGGTTAGCTCCCGGGCAGGGATGGACATTTCCTTCGCCTTAGGGTAAGAGGCTTTAGCTGAGCTGCGCAAAAGAAAGAGCCAAAGTGCTCTCTTTTTTCTGGCCGTCTCCTATCGTTTCATGCATCTTTGAGAAATTGGCCTTTTACTTGTAAAAACCTTTCTAAGGTACTCTCATGAGCCTTAAGAGTCACAGGTTAGACCAGCAGCGGGCCGGGAACCAACGGTCTCTGAGAATATTTGCAGGACTTGTAATAGCAGCAGTGCTTTATACCCTGTTACTTTACAGCTATGCAGCGGAAGAGCAAAGCGCCCAGCACGACGCTGAACAGTGGGAAGAGATAGCCAAGATCCGCTTGGAGGCTGCGAGGGGTCACGAGCTGCAGGCCGAAATTAAGAGAGAAGAGGCCTTCAAGAGAAAGAGCACGGATAGCCCTGATAGGGTCGGTGATGCCCTAAACGGCGCCGGTGACGAGAAGTATTTAGCGTCAGGCGACTACCAGAAGGCAAGTAAGCATTGGAAAAAAGCGGCTGAGGTCCACGAAACGACAGGTGGGACAATTAAAGCGAAGAATGCCAGGGGCCATGCGGACACAGCTTGGGAGGCTGCTAAGCGTACTCTTATCGAAGGGACCCTTCTCCATAGAATGGCCGAAGAGCAATATGCAAATGCCAACAATCTCGTCAAAAGAACAGCAGCCCTTGAGAAGGTTGCTAGGAATCTCGAACGCCTCATGAAAATGAAATAGGTAACGATATTTTTAATTTTGCCTCCCTTCTAAACCTATCCAGGGCAAGCTGAATCAATCTGTCGATCAATTCTGTATAGGAAATTCCGCTGGCTTCCCAGAGTTTGGGATACATGCTGATTTTGGTAAAACCCGGTATTGTATTGATCTCGCTCACAATGATCTCTTTATTGTCGCGAAGAAAAAAGTCCACACGTGCCATGCCTTCGCAACAAAGCACTTTGAATGTCTTGATAGAGAGATCCTGAATCTCTTGGATGATGTGCGCCGGAAGTTTTGCGGGAACCTCCAGCACAGCTCCCCTTTTGTCCAGGTACTTTGCTTGGTAGGAATAGAACTCATGCCGAGTGATAATTTCCCCGGGGAGAGATGCCATGGGATGATCGTTTCCCAATACGGAGCATTCGATTTCTCGTCCCTGAATACACTCTTCAACTAAGACCTTGCTATCGTATTGAAAGGCCTCTTTTACTGCGTACTCGAATTGCCTTTTGCCTTTGACTTTATGGATTCCCACAGAGGAACCGAGATTGGCTGGTTTGACGAAAAACGGCAGACCCAAGCGATGCTTCACCTTTCCAAAATCCATTTTACCCGATGAAGACCGCTCAAAGACAAGAAACTTGGCAGTGCGAATCCCAGCGTCCCTGAGCAGCCGTTTCATAACGTCTTTATCCATACCCACGGCAGAACCCAAAACGCCGGCGCCTACAAATGGGACGTTGGCCAGTTTCAATAGGCCCTGAACCGTACCGTCCTCGCCAAATGGCCCATGGAGGACCGGAAATACCACGTCAACGGCTCCTACGGTTCGGTGGCCTGAAAGAGTAGCCATTTGTCCCACCTTTCCTCCGGGAACCAAGACCACACTTTCCGCTGGCTTAAGTGCTTTGATCGGCTTAGAGCTGTCCGCATGGCGAGTAACGGCTGACGTCTCGTTTAAGTTCCACTGCCCTCTTTTGTTGATGCCAATTAAAACAACCTGATACTTTTTCTTATCAATGGCTTCAACGATGTTTTTGGCTGACTGGAGTGAAATTTCATGTTCGGCTGATTTCCCGCCAAATAGAACGGCTACCCGAAGTCTTCTGTTCATATTCTAAATGCTTCCGAGATTTGAAACCATTTTTATGCTAACAAATAGTCCCCATCGCCGCTATAGTCTGGACATGAGATTTCTCGTGACCCCCCCCATTGCCATAATCCGTGCGTAGGCTTGCAACACCTTAAAAACCCTGGCCGTGAGAGGGCGCGGGTGCAAGGCGGCCCTATGGTAACGCCGGATTGCACCGCAGCGCACAGGGCAGTACGTGAGGATGCGCGCCCGAAGCGACAACGAAGCAAGCGCCCCTTCGGCTGAGCTCAGGTCGATGCCTTATCGACGGATCAGGGCCATTGACATTTATATATGGGGAAGGCTAACTTCGTCGCATGATCGTAAGTGTGGGTGTCGATATGGTTGAGGTGGCGCGGATAAGGGGGGCCTTAGAGAACAAGAGGATTGGCCGGCGATTCCGTGACCGGGTCTATACGGAAAAAGAAATCCAATACTGCGAAAAGAGACGGCGGGGCAAATACGAAAGCTATGCCGGCCGCTTTGCCGCCAAGGAGGCTGTGATGAAGGCCCTGGGAAAAGGTTGGGGTTCTAAGGTCAGTTGGTCGGATATCGAGGTTCTGCCTGCTCCGGGAGGAGCCCCCAAAGTTTGTCTTCATCATAAGACGTCCGCATTTGCCCGAGATCTCGGAATCCAGCGTTTATCGCTTTCCATTACGCACACGCAGCACCATGCCATGGCTTATGTCATCGCCCAGGGTGGGTAAATTCTAACTTGGCCGTTCTTTGATTTCTCGTCTTTTACCGGGAAGCAAAAAAAGAGTTCCCAGGCCCCAGATCCCTAAGAACAAGCCGGCGACGGTCCAGTTTTTTTTGTTGCGGCCGCTATGGCTGGCAATAAGGTAGCACAGGACTGCATCGAGTATGTGGATAAGAAAGACCGTACGAAGAAGAGTAGAGGCCTCAAGATCCGGCTTGATAAAGTAGACGCCGGAGAGATAACCCAGAATCGTTTGAAAGTCCATATTAAGGGATCAGACCCTTGACGCTCCCTTCTTCTCCCTAATATACTCGATCTCTCCGAAAATAGGAAAGTTTCCAATGCCCGTTAAAACTATCCGATGGAATAATAACCACGTAATCATGCTGGATCAACGGCTTCTCCCGCATAAGGAGGTCTACCGGGTCTATCGAGACTATGCTGACGTGGGTCGGGCTATCCGGGACATGGTGATCCGTGGGGCGCCAGCCATCGGTGTCGCGGCAGCGATGGGGGTTGCCCTGGGGGCTGTGCAGGTGAAGGGAAAGAATTTCGATCGAGAGATCGAGCGTATTTTCGGTACCCTGGCAAAGACCCGCCCCACCGCTGTCAATCTTTTTTGGGCCCTTGAACGCATGCGCAGGATCTATATCGAAAAAAGAAGTCTGGGGATAGAAACGGTGAAACAGCTTCTCAAGGAAGAGGCGCTCAAGATTTATGAGGAGGATATTGCAGCTAACCGACTTTTAGGAAAATTTGGCGCCAAACTGCTTGGGAACTCCTCTCACATCCTCACCCACTGCAATGCGGGGGCCCTAGCCACTGCCGGTTATGGGACGGCCCTAGGGGTGATTCGAGCCATGAAGGAGTCGGGGAAAAAAGTTGAGGTCCTGGTGAGCGAGACCCGTCCCTTTCTCCAGGGGGCGCGACTCACGACCTGGGAGCTCAAAAAGGATAAAATCCCGGTAACGCTCCTCACCGACAACATGATTGGCCATGTCATGCAACACGGCAAGGTCGATGCGGTGGTTGTGGGATGTGATCGGGTTGCTGCAAACGGGGATGTCGCCAATAAAATCGGGACCTACGGGATCGCCGTGTTAGCGCATCGGCATAATGTTCCCTTCTATGTGGCCGTCCCCACTTCTTCCATTGACCTGAAATGTCCCTCGGGGGCAGAAGTGCCGATCGAAGAGAGGAATTCTAGGGAAGTCTCCCATATCTTTGGCCATTCCATCACCCTGCGAGGAGTACACATACTGAACCCTGCCTTCGATATCACCTGCCACGAGTTGGTAACGGCCATCATCACGGAGGAAGGTGTGATCACCGCCCCCTATCATCAAAACATACGCGCCCATGTTCGTCGTCCATAAACAGGAAGAGTTGGAGGAATTTTTTCATCACTCGGCTAAGCCCCGTGATCAGTGGCGCGTGGGGACGGAGTATGAAAAGGTGGGGATTGACCGCCTAAGCGCTAAGGCCATCCCTTACTCGGGCCCGCGGGGAGTGGAGGCTATTCTCAAGGCTTTGACCGAGGAGCACAACTGGCAGCCTCAAGAGGAGGAGGGTCACGTGATCGGTCTTATCCGAGAAAAGGCTCAGGTTCACTTGGAGCCCGGAGGGCAGATTGAACTTAGCGGTGAGCCCTGCGAGAACATCCACTGCACCCATGCAGAATTCACCCAGCACATGCGCGAGATGGTGGAGGTGGCGGAGAGGTTGGGCGTGGTTTTTCTCGGTCTGGGGATTCAGCCCGTTAGCTCCCTGGAGGGGATTGCGTGGGTGCCGAAAAAGCGCTACCGGATTATGGCGCCCTACATGCAGAAAGTGGGGACCATGGGCCACCGAATGATGAAGCAGACCGCAACCGTTCAGGCTAACATCGACTACAGTGATGAAAAGGATGCGATGGCAAAGTTCCGTGCCGCCATGGGGCTGTCTCCTCTGATCACGGCCATCTTCGCCAATTCCCCCATCTCCGAGGGGCAGCTCAACGGCTACAAGAGCTTCCGGGCGCACATCTGGACTCGAACCGACCGAGACCGCTGTGGCCTTCTCCGCTTCGCCTTCTCCGCCGATCTCTCCTTTGGCCATTATGTGGAGTATGCCCTGGATGTTCCGATGTATTTTATTCTTCGGGACGGGACCTACATCGATTTTACGGGGATCCCCTTCCGCCACTTCCTCACTCACGGCCACAAAGGTCACTACGCGACGATAGAGGATTGGGATTTTCATCTCACGACTCTCTTTCCCGAGGTGAGGATCAAGCGCTTCATGGAGGTTCGCTCTGCCGACAGCCAACCCCCGGAGCTGATGCCGGCCCTGCCCGCGCTCGTTAAAGGGATCCTCTATGAATCTGATTGCCTTCAGGCGGCCTGGGACTTGGTTAAAGGGTGGTCTTGGGATGAAAGAATGGAAGTTTACCATGATTCACACCGCTATGCCCTCGCGGCGCGCATCCGCCGTTTTTCCCTCCTCGATCTGGCCAAAGAACTCTTAGAGATTGCCTGGGAAGGTTTAAAGCGGCAGGCGGCCCTGAACCAGAACGGAGAGGACGAGACGATCTACCTAAGGCCCCTAAAGGATTTGCTCTTTCAAGGGAAGTGCCCCGCAGATCTTCTCGTGGAAAAATGGGAAGGGGAATTGGGTCGCGATATTAAAAAGCTGATCGAGTACAGTGCCTATAAACTACC
>JAPUHZ010000437.1 GCA_027297485.1 Deltaproteobacteria bacterium | reverse complement strand
CACGTAGCTCGATCCCCTGATCGAGCTCCACTTCAAGCACTTCGTAGAGCCTCAGATGGCTCTTCCGCATGCCCTCCAGGTAGTTTCGCTCTCCCGTGCTCAGCCTCTCCCCTTCCCTTTCGAGAAAAAGATCCAGCATGGTCCGCCCGTCGCCAGAATCAAAGTCGAAGACAAACCAGCTGTTATAGGCAATCTGGGTCTGCTCCCGAGCCATCACCTTCTGGATTTCCTCTTCCGAACGTTCGGAGGGCCAATGAGCCCAGAATAAATCGTGGGCAGCGAGATGAGTCGTGCCAAACTCCGACCGAGCCGAAAAGCGCAAGAGTTTCTTCAATCCACTCTCGCGCTCTCCCAGTGTGTAGAGCCCCCGCGTACTCTGCTCTTTTTGCAGGCAGCAACGCTTGAACTTTAGACCGCTCCCGCAGGGACATGGATCATTTCGGCCAACCAGACTCACAGGTGCCTCCGATTTGGCATCTTCACCACTTGTTTTTCCGCTTCTGAGCCCCAATCCAAGCGGCAGCTATAGTCAAGACTTTCATATGATCCCTAGCTCTCCTCAACAACCAAAAGGTTTCGATGGTTCAAACCGTACTTCTCTACAACAAAGCCGTGACATCAGAGGTCCTCTTGGAATTGACTCATTTTGTACGCTTTTGTACACTGGAACAAGTCTATGTTAAATCACTTTCCGTCTCAGATAGGCGCTCAGGTAATCGACACATGTTACCAAGGCATAGATAACGATGATAAAGGTCAGAAGCTGGTTTTCCAAGAAGAGGCTAATAGCAATATAGATTCTCTGCCCTAATCCCCCGGCCCCGACAAATCCGAGGACCGCAGCGACGCGGATATTCACTTCCCAGCGGTAGAGGGTGTAGGAGACAAACTGGGGCAGGACCTGAGGAAGTATGGCGTAAAAAAGAATCTGCAACTTGTTGGCGCCGGTGGACTGAAGGGATTCTATCGGCTGCGGGTCCACATCCTCCAACACCTCGCCGAAAAGTTTCCCGAGAACACCTCCGGTATGAACACCTAACGCAAGGACTCCGGCAAACGGCCCGAGACCAACGAGAAAGACAAATATCAAGGCCCAAACCAATTCTGGGACCGTCCGCAAAAAATTCAAAAACCCTTTAGCGCCCAGATATGGAATTAATCTAAGCACGCGCTTCCATCCCTGCTTGGTCTCCATTTCATAGAGCAGGCCGGAATAGACCAGGTTTCGAGAGGCAAAAAAGACCACAGAAAGGGCAATGGCCGCCGCCATGAGAGTTCCCATGAAAGAGATCGCAAAGGTCTCTATCGCCCCCCGAAGCGCTTCCCTGAGAACAATTGGCGAGAGATCCGGAGGAAAAAGCTTTTTGATATAGGTAAGGATCTGACCTCCGCCATCACGGCTAAGGAGCTGGCCAAGATGGATCTGGGAGCCCTGGTAACTCCATATAAAAAGAACCATAAGACCGCCTAACAGGAGATAGCTCGACAGCTTAGAGCGGCCCATAGCATCGTGGGCGGGCCAGGGGATGAACGGCCTTCTTTCTCCGGGGGCGCTCCCACTCATAAAATCGCTCGTATCCTGATGCTGATGGTATCCACCGCCGCCACCATAATAAAAAGAATCGCGAGAAGGGTGAGAACCTCGTTAAAGTTGAACATACGCATGGAAATCAGGATCTGCTGGCCGAGTCCTCCGGCTCCGACTAAGCCTAGGATAGCTGAGGCGCGCACTGCACACTCCCAACGGTAAAGGGTGTAGGAAACAAAGTTGGGCAAGACCTGGGGGAACCAACCGTAGAAAAAGATCTGCAACTTGTTGGCGCCGGTGGACTGAAGGGCTTCCAAAGGGCGCTCATTCACCCCTTCAAATATCTCCGAGTAGACTTTCCCCAGCATCCCTCCGTAGGCAACCCCGATCGCGAGGACTCCAGGAAACGGCCCCAGCCCGACGGCTCGAACGAACATAAAGGCCCACACAAATTCCGGAATGGACCGAAATAAACTTAAGATCCCTCGGGCGAGACAATAGACGGAGAATCTCACCCCGAAACGCATGGGGGAACCCTGGACCTCTGCCTCATTGAGAACCCCACGCACAGTCAATGTGCTCGTAGCCAATATCCCGAAGGGAAAGCCGATCAAGACAGCGATAAAAGTTCCCATGACGGATATTTGAATAGTCTCTAACGCTGGGCGAAGCATCAAAGAAAGGAATTTCCAAGAGAGGTCGGGAGGAAACATCCCGCTAATAAATTTCCAGAGATGCTCCCTCCTCTCGCGCTCTAAAAAGACCAAGGGATCCACTTCTGCCCTCCACCAGCTATCCAGAAAAACAATCAGAAAAAGTAGGCCGAAGAGATAGCGGAAGGTAGATCTTTGGGGTTTAGTGATAGAAAGTGGAGGGTGCTCCTTCATCAGATACCTTGTCATGATGATTGTTCGGGGAATAGCCGGAGTAGAGATCCTCCAGCAGACTGTCTGAGATCCTGTCCGGAGAGAGGTCAAACAGAGTGACGCCTTTTTTTATCCCTATGACGCGAGGAAAATAGGCCAAGGCCAGGTCTACGCTATGGAGATTCATAAGCAGCGTCTTTTCCGTGCCCCGGCTGATGTCGATCATGAGTTTCACGATCGCTGAGGCAAGAGAGGGATCGACTGAGGAGACGGGTTCATCGGCAAGAATGACTTCAGGATCCTGGACCAACACACGGGCGATGGCAACTCTCTGCTGCTGGCCTCCGGAAAGCTCATCGGTTCGATTGAAGATCTTTTCTGAAATACTGACCTGATTTAAGGCGTTGTAAGCCAATTCGATATCCGACGGTCGTATCAGAGAGGCCATGGACCGCAAGGTGGACCATCGTCCCAGCTGACCCGACAGAACATTGTGAATGACCTTAAGGCGTGGGACCAAATTGTGCTGCTGATAAACCGTGCCGATCTTCCGCCGCACCTCACGAAGCCTCTTCCCATACAGGCTTGCGGTCTCATCGCCGTTAATCCATAACTTTCCCGACGTCGGTCTCAAAGTGCAGTTGAGCATGCGAAAGAGGGTAGTTTTCCCGGCCCCGCTGGGACCGATCAGAGCTACCTTCTCTCCCCTTTGAATCTTCAGATCAAGCCCAGCTACTGCAGCCTGCTGCCGACCAAAGAGCTTAGTGACCTTTTCTAAACGATATTGGTACACAAACGCCTCTTAGAGCTTCAGTTTAACTTCAGTAGCCCCGCCGCTATGGCCGCCTTTTCTATCCCCTTCCAATCGGAATCCTTTGCCGGGATATAACCCTTAGTTCCGTGCAGATCGAGGAGCTTTTTGTGCTCCGGATTTTGATAGTCGAGCTTAAGAAACGCCTGAGAAATTTTTTCAACCAACCCCTTGCCCAACCCACCCCGAACCGTCCAGACATAATCCACATAAGGAGGAGTCGTCCAGAAAATAATCACCTTGTCGGTGTTGATTTTCTTGCTTCGGACCAACTTGTCCCAAACCAAGAAATTGAGGGCCCCAGCATCGACTCTGCCCGCCCCTACCCACGCTGCCGTGGCATCATGGGCCCCGCTGAAGCTGAACCTGGAAAAATCCCTTTCAGGATTGATCCCAGCCTGAAGTAAAAAGTAACGCGGCATTAAATGGCCCGAGGTGGAGCTCACACTCCCGAAGGAGAATGTCTTGCCCTTGAGGTCTTTTAGAGATCGAATGCCGGTGTCCTTATGGGTAACAAAGACACTCTTGAATTCCTTGTCTTCTTGGCGCATGACGAGCCGTTTGGCCCCCTTAGACCGACGCGCCGCTTGTACCGAGGTAAAGCCGCCGTACCAAACCATATCCAATTTACCGGCGACTAGGGCCTCCACCGTGGCCGCGTACTCCACCACAGGAACAAACTTTACCGGCAAACCAATCTCTTTGGCGAGATAATCCACAAACGGGGCATAGACCCGTAGAAGCTCCTGGGGGTTTTCATCGGGAATTGCGGAGACCTTAAGCTCCGTCAGCGGCTGCTGAGCAGGCAGTCCCTCCCCGGCGATCAGCAATAAAAGAATCAGGGCAAACACAAGCGAGCGACCCAATCCCCGCTTTTTTACGCTGTAATCATTGTAGTCACCATAGTTACGATCAATCTCGTTAGTGATAAAAGGATCAGAAATTCTCGGA
>JAPUHZ010000436.1 GCA_027297485.1 Deltaproteobacteria bacterium | reverse complement strand
TCATTAGTAAGGTGTCATCAGGCGACCGAGGGGCGAGTCCTGGAGAGCGCGCGGGCACAGGGACATGAAGGTTGCGTTCTGGCCCGGGCGGTGGGAATAGCCACCCTTGGAGAGAACGGGGGGGGGTGGTCTACAAGGCAGAGGCCCAGACGTTCGGCTGAACTCAGTCGAAGCCTTGACCGTGCTTGGAAGGGCTCGACCCGAAGGCCGGCCATTATTAGGGACCGTAGGCCTGTCAAGTTACTTATGAACTCATTAATAAAATGGAGGTTATTTTAGACCCCTTATCATCAGTTGATCGAAGAACTCTATAGCTAAGTCGATTTCCTCTCTGGTAATCTCAAAGGACGGAGAAAGGCTGAAGACGTTTTTGTGGTATCCGCCGATATTTAGGACCAATCCATGGCTTTTTCCGTTGTTCTTGAGATCCCCCTTTAACCCTTCTTGAAAGATCCTTTGGGTCAATTCGGGATTCGGCGTGATGCCGTCCTCCTGGCACAACTCAATTCTGAGGGCCAGGCCACGTCCATCCACGTTGCCCATGATCCTGCGATACTTTTTTTGCAAATCCTTGAGCTGCCCCAAAAAGTACAGTCCTTTCTCTGTAACCTTTTTCTCATAGTCCTCTTCATCGAGGAGCTTTAGCACTTCCAAGGCCACAGCCAATCCCTGGGGGTTAGGCGCATAAGTTGAGTAAGTCGAGCCAGGGGGAAACATTTCGGGGCTGATGATTTCCTCGCTGGCCCAGAGCCCTGACAGGGGGTTAAGGCCGTTGGTCAGAGTCTTGCCGAAAACGAGAATGTCCGGCGTAATACCCAAGTGCTCGATGGCCCATAGCTTCCCCGTGCGGAAGAAACCCATTTGGACCTCATCGTCAACCAGGAGGATCTTACGCTCTTTGAGAATTTTTTTGAGCCCAACAAAGTACTCCTTAGGGGGAATCACATAGCCTCCAGTTCCCTGAAGCGGCTCCATGTACAAGGCGCCGAACTCACATTCTCCGGCCTTGGAGTCCCAGAACGAGTTGTATTCAGTGTCAAAGAGTTTCTCGAACTGCTTGAGACAGTAAAGGCCACAATCTTCCCGCTTTAGCTCGTAAAAACAGCGGAAGCAGTAGGGGTAAGGGATGAATTGAGCCCGGTCACCGAAGTGGCCATAGCGCCGTCGATAGCGATAGCTCGAGGTGATCGCGGAGGCCCCCAGGGTCCGGCCATGGTAACCGCCCATGAAGGCAAAGCCGGAGTTTTTGTGGGTGTAATTGCGCACGAGCTTGATCGCCTCTTCGATTGCCCCAGCCCCGCTCACACTGAAAAGGACCCTTCCCTTTTTATGGAAGGTCCTTTCACACAGTTGGGCGATGCGGGCTGAGACCTCGACCCTCTCTGCGTTGAGATAGTGGCTGCCCATTTGAGGAAGACGATCAAGTTGGTCCTTCAGGGCTTGGGTGAGCCGTTTATTGCGGTAACCGAAGCTCGCTGTGGCCGAGGTCATCTGGAGGTCAAGATAGGGGGTGCCTTTAGAGTCATAGAGGAAACTGCCCTCACAGCTCTCAAATATTTTGGGCGACTCGGCGGAGTGAACCGCGTCTCCCCAAGAACAATAATCGGCCTCCAGTTTGCGAAGATGGCTTTCTATCATAATGGGCCTCCCAAGCTTTCCCCCCGAAAGGCATTGATAATCCGCATCACATCGCGGAAGTCACCAAACTGCTGGCTGGGGATGCCATCCTTTTCACAGAATTCCCTGAGTCCGGCCTTCGCTAGGACGAGATCTGCGCCTTTGGCTACGAGAAGATCAGATACCCCGTCGCCGATGACAATCGTTTTTTCCCCAGAGGCCTTCAACTTATCGAAGAGAGCGGGCTTGCATGTTGCACAACCATGGATACAGCCCTGTGGAAAGTAGGGAAAAGAGATAGCAAATTTGTTCTCGTTCAGCCTTAGGCTACAGGCAAAGACAGATATTTTTTTCGCCGCTCCGTTATAGGCAGACAGGGCCCGTCGAAGGATCCTTTCAATCCAATAGTCGAATCCATCGCTAAGGATGTAAAGGGAATCATTTTTTTCGCTACAGGATAGGGCAAATTCGGCGAAGAGAGGATCCAGCTCGATAGAGTCAATAAAAACATTTAGATCCTGTGGGGTGACCGTCACTAAGGGCATCTGGCTTTCCAACACCCCTCTGGCACTCAGCTTTCCTGCTAGCCAATCTTCCTGGACCGCGACCCACAGAGGATCGGCGAATCTTTCCAGCATTCCGTCCGTAACGTTCGTGCGTGTAATGGTATCGTCGAAGTCACAGAAAATCGCAAATTTCACCTTCAACTCCAAATAGATTATTAGCGTACCCCGCGGCTTGCCGCAGGCACATAACCGATGGGGTTTCCAAAGGGGAGAAGCGGCAATTCTCCCCTTTGGTCGACCGCGGGGTTTCAAACCCCGTGGTCGATATAATTTGTTTAAAAAGCTCCCCTGGGACGAACAGACCCAAACAACTAAATAGCTAAGAACCTCGTATGTTTGGAAGTACCCTACCCTCCGAGCCCTCTAACCTTCCAGCAGTTCATTATCCTGGCTTCCCAGCTCTCTTGCCTATCTTCCAAACGACTGGGTAAATTCTATGCGGAAGAGATTTTCGTTCCCGGATCGGCCGGCGACAAAGCCCCGGTCTTTAACGCGGGCAAAATCATATTTCAGAAAAATTGAGGAGCCTGAAGAGAGGCGGTATGACAGATCGAAGCCTAGAGAGTTACGCTTTTCTCGTGGCAATCCTAGTAGTCCGGCTCCCGTCGGACCGATCTCAGCCTGACTTACCTCAAATCCTAATAGAAGATCCGGATTAACCCATCGGGTAAGGCGAGCGTAAATCTCGCTTCCTTTAGTCCCTATAAAATGGGAAAGGACCGAACCCCTGTTTGTGAATCCGCTCCGATAGATGCCGTGAGTAAACATGATTTCGGAGCTCTGGGCATATTCCAGACGAAGATCGAGCTTCGGATCGCCAAAAAGACCGGTTAGATAAGTCCCCACGATGCCCCCTGGCTTATCGGGAACAAAAAGGCCAAAGAGAGTATCATCCCAGCCAAAGTCAAAATAAAAGGCCGCATCGCGAGCAATCAAAATATACCGCTCCACATCCGGAATCCTTAGCGTTCCATCGAATGACATGACATTGTTGACGTTCAGTGGGCTATCAGGATCATCGCTGCCCTGATCGAAAAGTAGTCGGAGGAACTGTCCCGGATTAAGTGTGCCGCGGCCTCTACCGCCGAACTGAAACAGGCGGCTAAACCCAAACTCGAAATAGCGTGAGGGCCCCCAATTAGCCCGCCATCCACCCACCATGGCGTGCGGGATATCGCGATCCTCCTCAAGCTGGGCGACAAATGTGGTGACTTTCATAGGGCCCAGGTACCTTAGAAGCCACGGGAGACGGAAGGGTTCAGCGGAACTCAACCGCACCTGATCAAGTGGAAAGGCATTGTTGGAAAAACTCATCGAGCCGCGAAATCCAGGTCCCCACCAGAGGCTTTCACGACCAACCAAAATTTCCGTATTCCAGAGGGTCAGCTTTCCGTAACCGTTCAGGAGGCGCCCTTGGTAACTGTCTTTATCCCGGGAAAGTTCCGGCTGATAGTATAAAGATAAGAAATCACCCAACTGAATTCTACCATCCAGGGTAGACGTGGCGTTTGCCCCTTTACTGACACGCCGCCCAAAACTGTTAACAGCCCTTCGGGACCTGCCGGCAAAATCGCTCCCGAACTGCGCATGGTCAACCGCCTGAATCCCGAAAAAACCTGGTGCTGCCTCTCGATTGAGCGGCGTCTTGACTCCCATCTCGGCTAACTCGGGGCCAAATTCCTCCACCAATCGATAAAGTATATCCTCCAGATAGCCACGGTGGTTGTAATCCCCATATTGATCCCATTGCAGCCGACGCACTGCCTGAGCCACGACCCGGGCCGCCTCGACTCGACTGAGGGGTTTGGTGTTAAGGAGCACCTGCTCTGCCAATCCCGCCAGGACAATCTTTTCCAATGCATCGTATACCCAGGAACGGTTGACAGAAAACCCACCCCAGTTTTTTAACGGAACATTGGTCCTGTCAAAGGCAAAAAGCGAACCGAAAAGTGAAAAGAAAAATAACCCAGAGACTAGAAGACTGGAAAGCTTGAAGGCTTGAAGCCTTGAAGGCCTCTCAACTTCCCAGCATCCCGACTCTCCAGCTTTAAAGTATCTCAGCATTGTTCTTTGCCATTTTCAATCTGCTATTCACTAATACAAACGTATTTAAATTTGTTACATTGAGGCTATTCCGAGGGGAAGGAGACTGAAGGACGAGGGAACCGAACGTGAGGCTTGGTGAAGGCCCAAACGGTAGGAATAATCACCCCCATTTCCCTCGGCCTGAAGGCTCCTTCCACCGAGGAAATGTAAACTTACTTACTGCGTTTGTATTATTCACTATCTGAATAGTCCCTTAAGAAAGATTCGCCCTAAAGCCGGGTGGCGCAAGGCAAAATAGATAACGTCCCTGTGCCAGTCAAAGCGGGCTTTGCTAGTCACCGCAGACAAAATCCCATCGGACTGGACGATGCGAAAAATATCATCAATCTCCCCATCGCTCAAGCGTTCAGCCAGACGGCGAAAGAAGGCGCCGACTTTGATTTCGCGCCCTACTCTTCTGCGCCACTCTTCCTCATATTTGCTCATAGTCCCTGTGCTGAAGTCGCCACTCTTAAATGCCGCTATGGCCGTACTGGCCGCTGCCTCGGCACAGAGCAGGCCGTAAAAGATTCCTCCCCCGGTAGTTGGCTTTGTCTGACCCGCAGCATCGCCCACGGCCAGAACGCGGCCTGCAAATGTTCGCTGCAAGGGAGTAATAGGAATCACCCATGAGCGGATAGGAACATCGGGAGAGGACAAATGGCCGTCAGAATGAAGTTGCTTAAGAATTTTCTCGAGATAGGGGACTGCACCTACCTTGGCGCTAACACCAATCCTGGCAAAAGTTTCATTTCTACGGCGGAAGGGAACCATCCAACCAAAGGAACCGGGAGCCACTGACGACCCCATAAGGACCTTTGGCTCATTGATACCCCGGATCGCCACCTCCACTTGCGCCGTCCTTAGGAAATCGCCCGGTTGCCCCATGCCGAGCTTGCGTTGAAGCTTGTAACGGGGCCCGCCAGCCAATATCACCATCGACGCCCGTATCTTTCTCGAACCATTTGTCTCTCGGAAATTTACCTCCACACACCCGTCCGGCATCTCTAGATCAACAACGGACGATCCTAAATGAAGAGTCACGCCGGATGCTAGGGTCTTATCGGCAATGGCCCGATCAAAGGAAGCTCGATCTATCATATAGGCCAAAGGAGATGGCGGTGAAAAGCGAAATTCTAATTTGGAAGGAGAAACAAAGGTAAGGGTACGAATCTCTCCCAGCTTGAGTGAGTCTGGAAGCCCTAATGTCGAAAACGATTCAGCCCCAATAACCCCCGAGCAATCCACAGGCTCACCGATGACCGCATCCTCTTCGAGCACATGGACATCAAAGCCCTTTGCACCTAAGAGGGATGCAGCATAACAACCGGCAGGCCCACCCCCTACTACCACAATATCATGCATGATTGGTTATTGGTAAATAGTAAATGAAGAATGGTGAGAGACATCTATTTACTATTCGCTATTTGCTGTTTCTGGCGTTGAATATACTCCAAAAAAAAGGCAAGAAAGATTCCCAAAAAGAGACTCACGGCTCCGGCCAGGGCCATGTTCAGTTTGATCTTCGGTTTCGACTTGCGGATAGCAGGAACAGCTCGATCGAGAACCTGGACCACAGGGGTATCTTGCGCCTCACCGATCTTGGCCTGTTCCAGTTGCTGGGTAAGAAGGACGTAGACTGATTCCTGAACCTTCAGGTCCCGCATCAACCGGCCTTGCTCCAATCCTACTTTAGGGACCTGAGCACCAGGGAGTCTCATAGAGTTAGCCATGTCTCCCAACAAAATGGCGCGGTTCCTCTCTTGAAACCGCCTTAAGGTCTCCTCGGCTGATTTTAGTCCATTCTGGGTTTTTACCAATTGCTCCCTGATAAAACGCCGCTGGTTACTCGCCGTCCCTGTGCCGAACCGTGCCATGAGCCGATCGAGATGACCCGTATAGCCATTGGCAATATCCGCCGCCAGTTTCGGGTTCCTGTCTTCTACTTTGATTGAGATCACTCCCTCCTTGGAAAGGGTGACCTCTGTGGCACCTTTTAGAGATCTTATCGCATCCTCCAGATGGAGGGCCTTGTAATAATCTTTAAGTTTAAACTGTTCCACTAGCTCTTGTGCCATGGTCCGGCTCTTCAAAATACTGATGAAAATATCTCGATTTGGAGTGAGAGAGGGAATTGAAATC
>JAPUHZ010000435.1 GCA_027297485.1 Deltaproteobacteria bacterium | reverse complement strand
GCAAGCAACTCGCCGGTCTCCATACTAATGAGACAGATAAAGCCCCAGTTGCGGTTCTTGGGCCGGGGCGTTTGCATCCCGTGGGCGTTGACATCGCTCGGACCGGCGCTCCCACCGATCCGAACGGCTGCGGTGCTGTAGCTAGGGGTTGTGCCGATGTGGATATTGGAACCGTATCGGATCTCCGGCTTCGCGGTATCGCTTCTGTACCTTATCCGGGGAATATTGACGGCTTTTCCATTGGCGTGATCGGAGAAGGCCGTCTCCATCGCTTCTATGCAGTCAGACATCGAGAGCGTTTTCGCGACGTCGGCGTCTTCAAGAATCAGTGTCATTGTCTCTTTCTAACTTCCCGAAATACCTCAAGCTTTCAGTGCGGTCTCGATGGCTCGGGCGGTGTAGACGCGGGCAAGGTGGGAGCGGTACTCCTTGGAGCCATTGATGTCTTCAATCACATCCGTGTCACGAGTAACTTCGGCTGCGGCTTCTTCGATAAGCTTGGCTTCGAGTTTCTTGCCCCTTAGCATTTTCTCCACACCTTCCGCCCGGTAGGGCTTGTCTGTGACGCCTGTCACTCCGATGGTCATATCCTCACAAATCCCGCTTTTGTCCAACTTAAGACAAGCGGCCACGCCGACGACCGCAAATCCGGATGCTCTTTGGGCAGCTTTGAGATAGACAGTCTTCACACCGTTTAGAATCGGGACTTTGATTTCTGTTAAGATCTCGTCGGGCTCGAGGGTGCTCATCAGAAAGCCCAGGAAAAAATCTTCTGCCTTGATCCATCTCTCTCCATTTGGGCCGACAGCTTTCATTTCGGCTCCGAGAGCGAGGATTGCGGCCGGCATATCACCTGCAGGGTCAGCGTGGGCCAAGCTGCCTCCAAGGGTTCCTTGATTGCGTACTTGGACATCAGCGATGGTGGCAGCCGTTTGGGACAGAAGAGGACACTTTTGCTTGAGGAGATCGGAGTGTTCTAGTTGCGCGTGCGTGGTCAGGCCTCCGATGAAGATATGGTCTCCATCTTCACGGATCCTGTCGAGACCGGGGATTCGGTTGAGATCGACGATGTATCTCGGTTTGGCGAGCCGGAGCTTCATTAACGGAACCAGACTTTGGCCTCCGGCGAGAAGCTTTGCATCCTCGTGGGATGAGAGGAGATCGATGGCCTCTTTAACGGACCGCGGTGAAAAATATTCAAACGATGCAGGAATCATGGTCTTACTTTATCTGCTGAAGCTTGAGCCTCTTGAATGAGCCCCCAGATCGCCTCTGGTGAAAGAGGCAGCTCTCGCACCTTCACACCCAACGGTTTTAGGGCATCCTCCACAGCGCTCGCGATGCAGGCAGGGGAGGGGATAGCCGCACCTTCGCCCGCCGCCTTCTGCCCGAGGACGGTAAAGGGGGAGGGGGAAGGTCGATGCTCAACCTCGATCTTGGGAGTATCCAGAGTCGAGGACTTTCCATAATCCGTCAGAGTAACCGTCAAAAGTTGGCCGTCCGAATTGTAGACAAACCCTTCCCCCAGGGCCACCGAGATTCCGTGCGCAGCCGAACCGTAAATTTGACCGTTGACCACTTCCGGGTTGATAACAGTACCATTGTCGCAGACGATGACATATCGGATGATGTGCACGTTTCCAGTTTCTTTGTCCACTTCTACGGAGGCGGCATGGGCGGCTGCTGAGAACGTGAACTGCGCGCGAACTTTGCGGTCCAGACCGGGCGTCAAATAAGGTTGGGCGTGCGGGAAGGTGTAATAAAAAGTCGTGCGCAAGCCTCCCTCGAAGCCGGGGGGCATCACTGATTGGTTGCTGTAGGCCAGCCTTCCCAAGTCGGCAAGGGTAATCCTTTTAGCAGGAGAACGACTCGTCTGGACAACTCCATCCTCTATGGTGAGCTCCGCCGGGGCGGCGACAAGAATATTAGCTGCGAGCGTGAGAATCTTTTCCCTAAGTTTCAACGCGGCCCCCTGAATGGCCCCGATGTCGTAGAGATGGAAGTTGTTGCCGCTGTTTGCTGCGGATACGCCCCACGGGGCAAGGTCGCTGTCGAAAGGCGTGGTGACGCTGATGCGGTCAGGCGAGATCCCGAGAACATCTGCGGCAACCTGGGCGGTAGTGGTTTCATGGGACTGTCCGCCGTTCGGTGACCCCAAAAAGAGAGCGATCGTCCCGTTCTTCTCCAATTTGATCATTGCGCCGTTTACTCCGCCGGCTCCTGGGATTTCTCTCATCTCAGGAAACACCGCCATGTCGCGAGCCGCGTTCCTCCCACCCGGCTCCACGCCAATGACCACACCGATCCCCAGATATCGTCCTTTTTTCCATTTCTCTTCTTGCTCTTTTTTGAGCCTGCCGTAATCGATCTTATCTACCAGCCGCTTGAGGAGACCTGGGTAATCTCCGCTGTCGTAGATGTTCCCGTTAGGGGTTTCGTAGGGCATTTCGGAAGCTGGGACCAGGTTGATTGAGCGCACCTCAATGGGGCTCAAGCCTAGCTCGTCGGCGATCCGGTCCATAATCCTCTCCCAGACAAAGCACATGGCTGGCTTGCCGATGCCTCGGTTGGGGATCACGGGACACTTGTTCGTAATCAGAGAGTGGCCCTGCATCGAAATGTTTTTCACTTTGTAAGTATTGGTAAGGTTGTTCAGCTTATTCGTGAAGTGGATCGTGAGCGTGCCGACGGATCCGCCAACATCATCGAACTCTTTGAACCTGAGTCCCAAGACAGTTCCATCCTTTTTCACTGCGGCTTCAACCTCAAACTCTTGCTGGCAGGAGTGGCCTCCCGCCATCATGTGCTCGGTTCGATCCTCGATCCACTTGACCGGGCGCTGGCTCTTCATAGCGAGGAAACTTGTGAGCACTGCGTAGTTCTTAATCAGGTGAATCTTTTGCCCAAAGCCGCCGCCAATGTCCGGAATGATCACGCGGACATCATCCAGACCAAAAGCGTCCCGCAAGGCGTCGTAGATGACGTCCGGGACCTGGGCGTTGATCCAAACGGTTAATTTTCTACTCGCTGCCTCGAAAGAGGCAATGCAGGCCAGGGGTTCGAGAGGGGTCGAGCTGTAGCGATGGATCTTAAGCCTTTCTTTTACGATCTTGTCCGCCTTTTTAAAGGCGCCTTCGATGTCACCGTAAGTAAGGGTGCCGGTCCAGGCCACATTCGAGCCTAGCTCCTCGAAAATGGGAGGGGAGTCGGGTCGTAGTGCATCGGCCGTTTCTACCACAGGGGAGAGCGACTCATACTCGACTTCGACCAACTCAAGAGCGTCTTCAGCTTCGGCGCGAGTGCGTGCAGCGATTCCTGCCACAGGCTCCCCGACGTAGCGTACCTTTTCGATGGCGCCCGCGTATTCCTGAATCGGTCTTGTCAGTCCGGCTGAATAACGCCCCGGCCTAAACGGTTTTGTTTTTTCCTTGAGTTCTTTAGGCGTAAAGGCGACAACGACTCCAGGAGCACGGAGGGCCGGCTCAGAATTAACCCTGAGAATGCGCGCGTGGGCATGCGGGCTTCTCAGCATTACTGCGTAGAGCATTCCGGGAAACATCATATCATCAGTGAAGAAACCACTCCCCGTGACGTGCCGCGGACCTTCTTTACTTCTCGTGGATCGGCCAACATACTTATTCATTTTCGAGACTCCTGGATGCTTCTTTGACGGCCTCCACGATCTGCATGTAACCAGTGCACATACAGAGATTTCCGGCAAGACCTTTTCGAATCTCTTCGTCACTCGGTTTAGAATTCTGACGAAGGAGGGCATAGGTGGCGAGGACCATCCCCGGAGTACAGTAGCCGCACTGAAGACCGTACTTGTTTACGAAGGCTTCTTGAATCGGGTGCAGGGATCCGTCTTTCGCAAGTCCTTCGATGGTGAGGATCTCTCGACCGTCCACTTGTATGGCGAATAGCAAACAGGACTTTACCAACCTATCGTCTAGGAGTATCGTGCAAGCGCCACACTCCCCGATGACACATCCTATTTGACTTCCTCTAAGTCCAATCGTTTCGCGCAGAAAGAAGGAAAGGAGCTGGCGCGGCTCTGTCTCTTCTTCATAAACACGCCCGTTTACTGTAACCCGGATAGTTTGCTTCACAAAGGTTTTCTGCTCGCTCAATTGCTCGACCTATCGGAACATATCGGCTAGATTCTGGTGTGTCAACTTAATGTGGGTTATCGATGAAGATTTTTAACCTTGCAAACGCGGTCAGATGGACATCAGCCTGTTGAAAAAGGCTCATCTGCCATAGCCTGCCGACAGCAGGCGTTGCGATGGTTGCGCTCAACCGCCTCACTCCAACGTGCCTCTTAAGTACGCCTCCGCTCGTCAGTGTCTCGCGCGCCTCGCATCTGAGACCTTTTTGACCAGGCTTAGACCAGGGTTTTTCAACACTCTCGACATCATTTGACGTTGCCGAATACAGTTCCCTTCAAGGACGGTGGCTGGCTTGCCCCTCCGGCGACTTATTTTAGATTCCGAAGTCGGACTAACGTTTAGAAAAGCGCGGGGCGAGAACTCAATGCTGTGGCTTGATTTAGGAACACAGTTTCAAAGCTCAATTATCCGTTCAATCAGCACAAGCTGATTGCCGATGCGCTCTAGCGAAAGTTAGATTTAAATTTTCACGACGTTACCAGGAGAGGTTTGTCCGAGCACTTCTCGTACGCGAGACATCAACGGGCGAAGATCATCAATGTCATTGGTCGCTGCGACCATTACAATGATTGCAAGCTCCAGGCCGAGCAGATTTTGCTGATACTCAACGCCGTGGTCTACGGTGAGAAATACATCAAATTCTTGAGCGGCGCGGCGGAGCAGGGGCCCGTTTTTAATCCCCGACCAGCCCACTTCAGTTACGGTCTGAACATCGTGGTCGGGAAGCTCACGTTTGAGCTTCCTCGGGACGCACTCATCCAGCAGGACGCGCACCGGCTTCTTCCAAAGCGGCCACCGCTTGTTGGCGAGTCACACTGGGAAAGTCGTCTAGGAACTCGTCAAGCGGCCGCCCTGCTTCCAAATAATCAATCAGCGCCCGCGCTGGTACACGTGTCCCGATAAAAACGGGAGTCCCACCAAGGATTTCGGGGTCACTATGAATCACGCTCTGTCGGGTACCCATAAAACTATCTCCCCCCAGCAGAATACCATTGCCCTCAGGACAAATCTAACCATTGAGTATACTGACCAGTGTATTACGGTAATTAAACGTCACAGTGCCGTAGACTTTAGGCGTGTTAACAGTAACTTGTCAAACCCAATGCTTCGAGTCCACCACAATAGTTGCTCAGTAGTGGTCGGTGAGGAGGGTTACTGCCATCTTCCTAAAACTTCCAGAATTAGATGTAATTATTCTGCTACTTACACTCCCCAATCCGAAGCATCTCTTGAGAAAAATAATTCAATTCAGATACCCCTCAATCCCCGCCGCTATACAATCCACTATTTTCTCCTGGATCCTTGCGCCCATCAGCCTGCTCGACCTTCATCTTAAGAACCTTATGGCGAAAGAGGCTTTCCGGCTTTGTGTTCCTACAGCCCAAATCAGACTGCCCATCTAAACTCCATGGTCTGCAATTTTCTTTTGGGACCACTGTCAGAGAGCATGCGGCTAAAAAAGCGACCGGGGCAATGTCGGCGGCGAAATATTACAGGCCGAAGAAGGAAAGAAAAACCTTGGTCCGTTCGAGTAATGTCAGGCGGGACCGTAGATTCCAGAAATTAATCAAGCTGTAGAAAGTCCAGACACCTGCAATTCTTCTCAACCGGCCGACTCTCGCCGCCACCGTATGCGAATCGGCACGTTTCCCCCTTTGTCTCTGCTGGCGGAGCATGGAAACGTAGATGCCGACCGTGAGAAAAATAGCGTAGACCATACGCGAGCCCAGGCTTTGCCAGATCTTGGCGAACTCGCCGAGAACGAGTGGGCCCTTCATTTGCAGCACATGGTAATACAAGTTGCCAACGAATGCCGCCATGAAGATCGCGGTAAACATTCGTAATTTGGGTTGTGTGCGGAAGTATTTCAGGTAGGTCGGGAAGAAGAAGAACTCGACCAACAGTTCCTTGAAGTAGTAGTAAAACCTGTTCCAAAAATCAACAATCGATTCTGCCAGCAATGGCTTATAGGTATTGCGGAAGACATTGAAGCCGAACAGACGCAGCATTCCGATCCATTGGTGACCTCGGGCGGCAATTTTCAGTGTTTGCCAGATTAGCTCACAGTACAGACTGATCCAAGCGATGGGCAGCGAAACAATGATATTGCCTCTGGCGATGTTCTTCAGCCGTGGGATCTCAAGGCTGTATCCTCCCAGCAGGTCTGTCAATGGATTCTTCGGATCGCCATAAACGAGCCCGCCCATGAACAGGAGGGTTAATCCCCATAGCATGGCAAGAATCAGCAGCTTGATCCCAGCCAGGGACGACCGGGCGTACGCCTCGGCGGATTGTGCTTCGCACTGAGAAAGGTAGTCCGAGCCTTTGCCGGCCGGGGTGTTTGTCCCGTCCCAGATGGGCCAGAGATAAAACAGGTGGTCGTGAAAGGCAGCGCCCGGAGACTTGCCTCGCTGACCCGACTTTATCATGTACCCGCATCGCCAGATCAGATAAGGAAGCGACAGTATGATCAGTATGAGGACCGTCCTCCATAGTTCTCCGTTATTCGGGGTCACCCAGATCACCGCAAGAGTCGCCCAGAACAGGATGTGCAGTGAGATTTGAGGGCGACGCTTGACCACAACTGGTAATCTGCTGAAGTTCTTCGTCGAGAGGTAGACCAGGTAAAGAAAGCCCAAGAGGATAGGCATAGCGAAGGAGGGCGCGAGCCATGATGGCGCGGTAAAATGCTCGCTCCACTTAACGTACCTGTTGAGCAAACCAATTAAGCCGGCTGCGATCGCGCCCAGAGACAAAAACAGTCTGCGGCGCTTAGGTGTGAACCAGGCAAAGAAACGCCAGCTTTGTACCGAGGCAGCAAGTCTATCGTTCTCGTGAAACTGAGAGATAGTCCGGTATGTATCGCGAAGAGTCTTGATCTTCATCATGGTGGTGCGCCTTTAATCAGATCAAAGGATGGCGCCAATAGAGCTGAGACCTCCCGGGTCCAGACCGTTCTCGCGAAGGTCGATTTTGTAAGTTTCCTCAAGATAGACAACGATCCGCAACACGGCGAGGGAAGCAATGTCACCTGATTTATTAGTATACCCCGCGGCTTGGCGCGGGCACATAACCGATGGGGTTCCCAAAGGGGAGAAGCGGCAGCTCTTCCCTTTGGTCAATATAATTTGATTCGGCCAGGCTTTGTTTCTCGTCGATGTCTTCGATCGGACAATGCGGTCTCTGGATTGTGCCAAGGATTTGAATCAAGTCCGCTTTACGCTGCTGTCCTACCCGTTTACTGTGACCCGGATGGGTTTCCTCACGAACGTTTTCTGCCCTCTTACTTAATTAGACTAATCGAAACATATCGGCTGGATCTTGGTGTGTCAACTTAACGGAAGGTCCTGCCTGGAGGGATAAATCTTTCTAGACGAAAGGGGAGACGAAAAAAGCGCAAAAGAGAAGAGGGAGTAAGGAGTTTCCAAGAGCTGTCCGCGCGCAGTGCGTGGTTTATGCGGCTAGCCCTTATATTCGTGCTTTGCAGCCTCGCCAAGTGCATCGACGGCTGTCTTCAATACCAGGAACAGTGTGCCTATTTCGTCGTCTGTCAATACCACGTCGTCCGGTGCTTCGCCAAATTCCATCAGAGTATCTACGACATACTTCATTACATGAGGCTGACTCGATATCTCCACTCCTGCGACCCGTTCGAAAAACCGGTCATGTGCCCCCTCAAGCTTCATCAGAAGAGTCTCGTTTCGGTCGTACGCATCCGAGACCCGCTTCGCTGAGATCCGTTTTACCTTTCCCCTTTCTGCCTTCTCGAACATCCGATAAACGACGAAGAATACGTAGACGCCGAGCTCCTTCGCTTCTGGGTGAAGTTCATCAAGGTAGGTCGTTACGAAGGCAAGCAGATCGGGTTGTTTCTTCCCCAATCGGAGCATTTCTTGCCTCGCCCTGGCGGGACTAAAGGCCGCAACCTCCTTCCACGTCATCTCCACCAGTTGCTCGTCCACGGGTGTCACCGATATTCCCTCCGTCGGCTCGTCAGTGATGCTCATTTTGCCGTATAAAGTTGAGTTCACCTGAATTTTGCAGCACAGCGAAAAAAGGTCAGGTGGAACGATTTGTTATGTCTTCTGCGCATATCAGCAGTCGTCGTTACCTATTTACAAGTGATTCAAAATAAGCAGGAACCTTTGTCTTAAAGGTCATCTTCTCTTTGGTATAGGGATGTAATATTGTTATGGAAGCCGCATGAAGTGTAAGTCTTTTAATACCCTTTATCTTTTCCCCATACTTTTTATCTCCAGCTACAGGGCAACCCTTTTCCGCAAAATGAACCCGGATCTGATTTTTCCTACCTGTAAGAAGATCTATTTCAAGCAGACTGTATTTTTTCGATTCTCTCAGAACTTTATACCCGGTCTTAGCAAGTTTACCTTTTTGGGGATCATCAACAGAATACATTTTATGAGCGCGGTTTTCTGCAAGATATGAAGTAAGTACGCCCTCCTTCATTGGTAACGTTCCATGTACTACGGCATAGTACTTTTTTTCAAATCCCTGCCACTTTTCCTGAAGATAACGCTTGGCGTTTTCATTTTTAGCAAAAACGATAATACCGGAAGTATCTCTATCCAGACGATGCACGATAAATACCCGGTTTCTTGATTTCTGATTCCCTTTTCGCACGTACGTGTTTAAGCGATAATAAGCTGTATTTTCTCTGATTTTCTCATTACTCACTGTTAGAAGGCCATTCACTTTATCCACTA
>JAPUHZ010000434.1 GCA_027297485.1 Deltaproteobacteria bacterium | reverse complement strand
TGGCTACAGTCGGTGGCGCCATATCCACCAATAGTCTGGGCTATCGCGGCGGCAAGTACGGTTCTATGGGGGAGCAGGTCATGGGGTTGGAGGTGGTCTTGCCTAACGGTGAGATTCTCCGAACCCGATCGGCGCCGAAATCCTCCACGGGAATGGACTTAAAGCGCCTCTTTATCGGTGGGGAGGGCTGCTTCGGAATTATCACAGGGGCGACGGTGGGGGTTTTCCCCCTGCCGGAAAAGCGCTCTCTCCATGGTTTCCGCTTTGGCTCGTTTGAGCAGGGGTTTACCGTCGTTCAAAAAATCTTTGCGCGCGGCCTGCAGCCCGCCCTCCTCGACCTTGGCGATGATTCCGCCAAACTCCATGACAGAGCGGTCCTCTATCTGGGTCTTGAGGGAATCAAGGAAATGGTTGAGGCAGAGGAGCGGCTTGCTCTGGCAATCTGTGATGAAGGAAAGGGGAGGAGGCTACCCCAGGAAGAAGCGCAGAGGTTTTGGCGCGAGCGCCATGTCATCGCCTACCACTTCATGCATAACCGCCGCCGCAGGAGAGAGAGGGACAAGGATACGATCCGCAGAGATTGGATCCATGTTGCTTTGCCGGCATCACAGGTTTTGGCCTTCAGAAAGGCGGCAATGGAGATCCTTGCGAGGCGCGGGGTGTGTTTACAGGAGAGCGGCCTTTGGACTCGGCCAGAGCTTTTCTCCATGCGTTTGGCTGTTGAGGATGGGGATGTGGAACAGTCTCAAATCGTTCTTGAGGATACCGTGGATGAATTGCTCCGTTTAGTCCAAAAGATGGGTGGATCTATGGAATACTGCCACGGTGTCGGAGTGAAGCTCGCCCCGCTCATGGCTGAGGAACATGGTTACGGCCTCGAGGTCATGCGGCAAATTAAAAAAGTCCTGGATCCAAATAACATCATAAATCCCGGAAAGCTGGGACTTTAGCTGCTTGCCTCAGATGTTTTTTTGAAGTCGTTTCTGTTTTAGCGGAAGCCGTTGTTTAAGGGAAAAGAGGAGCATTTCTTGCCAAGGGTTAGGAAAAAAGATAGTCTTTACCTTGAGATGGACAGGAGTTTATCTTTAATCTTAGGCCTTTTGCTTCCCCTTGTGGTGGGTTGCACCACGATACCTTTCACAGGGAGAAGCCAGTTTATGATTGTTTCTGAGAGGCAGGAGGTGGAACTGGGAGAAGAGGCCTACCATCATATTCTGCGCGAGAGTGTTCTGTCAGATCATGCTGAGGCCCTACGGATCGTACGTAAAGTCGGGAGGAGGATAGCTCGGGCAGCGAATAAGCCTAGCTATAAGTGGGAGTTCCGCGTTATCAATGATCCGGAGATGGTGAACGCCTTTGCCGTGCCCGGAGGCAAGGTGGCAGTTTATACCGGGATCTTCTCCGCTGCTCGGGACGAGGCAGGCTTGGCGGTTGTCCTCGGCCATGAGGTGGCCCACGCCTTGGCCCGTCATGCCGGAGAGAGGATGAGCCAAGGCATGCTCGTGCAGCTTGGAGGATTGGGCCTTTCCGCAGCTTTGGGCAGTAATCCCCAGCTTGGCAATCAGGTGATGCAGGCTTACGGTCTAGGTGCCGGATTGGGATTAATTCTTCCGTTCAGCCGCTCGCAGGAAACTGAGGCGGACCGGATCGGTCTGATCCTAATGGCGAAGGCGGGCTACGACCCTAGAATATCCCTAGAGGTGTGGGAGCGGATGGAAAAAGGAGAATCTGGCAGCGATCGGGGATCACCCCCGGAGTTCCTCTCCACCCATCCTAGCTACGAGACACGCACCCAGCAGCTTCGCTCCTTTATCCCTGAGGCTCTCTCTTACTATCGCCCGACAGGTAGGAGGGTAGAACAACTGCCTTCGCCGCAGGCCTTGGATAGTCCGACAGCCAGGGCAGAGAGGGAGCTGCTAAAGAGAATCCAGGCGGTCAATAGACGGGCGGAGGATCAGCAGGGTGAGAGGGCAGTCATAGAGGCCCTGGGTTATGGCTTGCGTATGGATCCATCCGTCGTCTACAAGGAAAGGCAGCAACTGGGCCTGGGCTATGGGCAGTACGCCGCCTTGCGGGCGCTTTCTTCTTTGGGCAGGAGACCCCTCAAGCGAATTATAGTTGACTACCGGAGTGGTCTCTCTTGGTCCGATCTCAGCCAGAGGCATGGGGCTCGGTTGACCGATCTGATTTCGTGGATGGGAGCCCTCCGGCGTAGAACCGCAGCGATCTACGGTCAATTACGCAGTCAACCCCCCAGATTCCGCTATCGCACAAGGTAGCGGTGCGCTGATTTAAGAGTAGAGCTTGTCGATGAAACCGCTGTCATCCACTTGTCTCAGATAGTGCATGTCCCACAGGGACAGCGGGTTGACCTTCACAGATTCCGGATCCTGCCGTTTTGCCAATTCAAAGACATTCTGTATTGCCGCCAGGCTGGGATAGGGCTTCTTTTCCAGAATTGCTGCTAGTTCCTTATAGACATGCTCTACAACTTCCTTATCCCAACCCTTCGGGCCATACTTTTTTTCCAGAATGGCAATAGTCTCCGCCTTCCGAGTTTTATAAAAGTGAGTTCCCTCGGCAATCCCTTTGAGGACTCGCTCTACGATGTCATTGCGTTTTTGGGCAAAGGTCCAGCTGGTAGAGATGGTAGTAAACCAGATCATCGGCTGAAAAGGCAACTCTATCACCTTCAATCCGGCTCTTTTGGCAAAGAGGTCATCCGGCGGGCCAACCAGGGCGGCGTCAAACTCACCTACCCGGACTCCTTCCCACGAGCCTTTGTCTTCGCTCCGCCACTTTTTCATGGTGATATCGCCCCTATCCACATCCAGCCCGTTGTCTTTAAGGAAGAGCCAGTTGTTCAGTCCGGGATGCGACCCTTTGTGGGCTACTGTTTTTCCTTTAAGATCTCCTATCTTGCTAATACCGGAGTCCGGTTGGACCACGAGCCGGTGGTTGTTGAGATTAAGGGTCTGTCCCACGTACACCCACGGATCTCCCTTTAGTCTAGCCGCATAGGGCGAGAGGTGATTACCGCTGACAAACTCCACTTCTCCTTTGGCCACTGCCCGGTGGGAGTCTTGGGCACTGATGAAAAAATCATAATCCACCTCCAGGCCGTGCTTCTCCCAAGTTCCCGATTCATGGACCACGTGCAGAAAGGCCAGGTGCCCGTCAGAGCGATAGGGAAATTTTATCTTATCCATGGATCCTCCTTCGAATCTTTTGGTGCGGTTTTGTTATCCTTCCCACTTTGACTTTTGGATGTCAAGCTGGAGACGGCCGTGGGAGTTTTTCTACCTGTTTGATATCTAAACTGTCTGCTGCTCAGCAGGCTACCTCCAACTAAGAGTTGACTACGGGAAAGGGCAAAAGATCCATATATTTCAGACCTGAAGCGGTGTTGAAAAGAAGGACCGTTTCATCGGTTCTGATCCATCCCTCTTCAACTAAACGACGAAGAGCAGCCACGGAAGCGCCGCTTTCGGGACACAACCATAGCCCCTCAAGGCAAGAAACCCGGTTGATTTCAGTGAGCATCTCTTCGTCACTCACAGACACCGCTGTCCCTCGGCTAAGGCGAATAGCCTCAAGGATAAGAAAATCCCCAATTGCCTGCGGGACTCGTAGCCCGGAGGCGATAGTCTGAGCGTTGGACCAGGCATCTGCCCGCTGCTTACCCTGAGAGAAGGCGCGGACAATAGGCGCACACCCCTCGGCCTGTACGGAAACCATGCGGGGCCTTTTTGGACCGATCCAACCCATCTCTTCCAGCTCGTTGAATGCCTTCCACATCCCGATGAGACCGGTTCCGCCACCGGTCGGGTAGAGGATGACATCGGGC
>JAPUHZ010000433.1 GCA_027297485.1 Deltaproteobacteria bacterium | reverse complement strand
TAGCAGCATTGCGGGGGAGTCAGGTGTCAGGGTAAAATCCCAGAGCGAAAGGTCCAATGCTATGTTACCTGCCCCATTCACTCCTGAGTTTCTGAGTCGTCTGGAGTGTCTCAAACTGCGTACGCGCAAGGAGGTTCTCGGTAGCCGACCGGGTAGTTACTCCTCTCCGCGCCGGGGGACTAGTCTGGAGTTTGCTGATTACCGGCAGTACTCTCCGGGGGACGACATCCGCTATCTAGACTGGGGAATCTTTGCCCGTAGTGACCACCTTTATGTGAAGCTATTCCGTGAAGAGGTCGATCTCTTTGTCTACCTCTTTATTGATGCCAGCGGCTCGATGGCCTTCCCCTCTCCTCAGGAGAAGTTTGTGCCTGCCTGCCATGTGGCACTCGCCCTTGCTTATGTGGTCTTGGCCAATCACGACCACGTAAAACTCCATCTTTTGCAAGAAAATCCCGCTCCTTTAGCCTCTCCTTTCTATCGGAGTCGCCACAGGATCATGGATTGCATCGATTTTGTCTCCTCCCTTTCTCCCGGAGGTTCGCTGGAACTGGCCCCGGCCGTGGGAGAACACTTAAAGCGAATCCGTCGTCCCGGCAAGGCGATTCTCATCTCCGATTTTCTCATGCCTGCTTCTTCCTACCAGGGCGGATTGAACCTGCTCCGTGCCTTTAACCTCGATATCTCTGTGATTCAGGTTTTGGGGCGACAAGAGGTTGACCCGCCCTTCCCCCGTGGGAGCCTGACGGTGGTGGATAGCGAGAGCCATGTGGAGGTAGAGCTTCAGTGGAGCGGGGATCTCAGCAGAGAGTACCAAGAGAGATTGGAGGGCCATAACCGTCAGCTTAGGAGCTTTTGTCACCAGGGTGGAATCCATTACTCCTCTTTCGTGACAGATGAGGATTTGAGCGAATTTGTGCTCAAGACTCTGCCTGCAATCGGTCTTTTCAAGTAGTCACTATGGAGTTTCTAAATCCGGCAGCACTCTACGCCTCTTTGCTCCTCCCGCTCCTTCTTATACCTTATCTTATTAGGGGGAGGCCGCGCCGTCTGGTTTTCTCCAGCCTGCTCCTCCTCCAGGAGTTTTCCTCCCGGCCAGCAGGGCACCGCTGGGGAATTCTGCGTCTTCCTCCCATATTCTTTCTCCAGCTCCTTCTCCTTTTGCTGCTGATATTGGCTCTGGGGGAGCCGGTTTTCTCCGTCCGCCCATTAAACATCGCGCTTATTCTGGACAACTCAGCAAGCATGCAGGCTCTTGAGACACAAGAAAGCGGGCGAAAAACCCGGTTTGAGATAGCCCAGGATAAGGCACGCGATTTTGTCCGCAACTTTCCGGCCAGGGCGCGGGTGCAACTTTTTCTTACAGTTCCAACTCTCGAACAGGTCGGGAGTGACGATCTGGCGCCAAGCGAGGCGTTAGCTCTTATCTCCACGCTTAGCCCTTATGATTTGGGAGAGCCTCCGGTTGACTACGGAGAGGAGCTTTCCCGCCTGGCCAAAGAAAAAAACTACGAGCGCATCTTTTTTCTGACCGATCACCCGGTCCGGGGCCAAAGTGGAGCGATCAAGGCCATTTCAGTCGGCCGGCCCCAAGAGAATCTCGCCATCACTTCATTCCATCTTACAGGCTCCTCCTTTTTCTCTTCTCAACTGGAGGCCAGGGTCGAAGTAACCAATTACTCCTCTAAGGAAGAAAAGGTTAAGCTTTCATTGAAAGGCGCTGGAAAAGCCCTCTCCAGCCGTATAAACACGATAGCCCCAGGCAAGAGCGTTGCTGTCTCCTTCGAGGGTTTCCCTCTCCACCCGACCTATGAGGTCGAGCTTGAGGTGAATGATGCCTTGCCTCTCGACAATCACCGCTTTGCCGTACCACCCAGATCAAAGGGACTGAATATTCTCGGGATCTCTCCCCGGCCCGAAGCGCTTCATAGTCTGCGCTCAATCCCGGGAGTGAACTTGAGTGTAATTGCGCCTGCGGCGTACGAGAAGGAAAGGGGTAAGGGACATTCCCTGGAGATATTTCATTTTTCTGCTCCTGCTGTATTGCCCCAGAACAACACCCTCTTTGTTCTTCCGCCTAACGAAAATCCCCTGGTTACTCTGGAAAGATCTTTATCTCAACCCGTAATCTCCGATTGGCGGGAACCTCATCTCCTAACCCGCTACGTGAACTTTGCCCTTCTCCTCCCCACTTATGCCCGCCCCTTAAAGCCGCTCTCCTTTGGGGAGACTATTATCCAAAGTCCTGAGGGACCATTGGTGGTTGTAATGGAGCGTCAAGGGTTTCGCTATCTGGTCCTGGGCTTTGACCCTTTCCCGTACCTGGGCCGGAAAAACCTCCCGGTCTCGATCTTTACTCTGAATCTCCTGGAGTGGTTCTACGAAGGGCTGGGTGGCTCCAGCACAGCCACAGGCAAGCCGCTTCATCTGCGCGCTCAGCATGAGGGCGGGTTCCTGGTAACGCCAAAAGAAGAAAGGTTCCCGATCACCAAGGGCCCAAGCCTCTTTTCCCGGAGCTTCTTTCAAGGGCTCTATCAGGTGGTCCGAGGCGAGGAGAAGGAGTTCATGGCGGTGAATCTCCAGGATGTGAATGAATCCGATCTCAGCAATCCGGCAACCATCAACCTGAGAGAAGAGCCGCGAGTGCCGGGCAGCCGCTCCTTCTTTTTTTCCCTTTGGCCTTATCTCCTCCTGCTCTCCATTTTGCTTCTCATTTTAGAGTGGTTCTTTAACCCGCCCACCACTCAGCCGAGTTACGCAAGCTACGGGGCGGCTTATGGTGGCGTGCGGCAGAAGTCATGAATGACTTTTTCTCTCATCTCCATTTTGCCAAGCCTCTTTTTCTACTGCTCCTATTGCTCCTGCCCCTGTTTTGGCTGCGCTTGCGCGGGCGCTCTTTTACAGTGATCCTGTGGCGCTCTGTGATCTTTTTATTGTTGGTCCTCGCCCTGGTGGATCCACAGCGGGTCAGCGAGGTAACGAAAGAGGGCGAACGCATCTTCGCCTTTGATCTTTCTCACAGCATCTCCGAAGGGATGAGGCTCTGGATGGAGCGCAGCGCGAGGGATAACTTCTCTCTCGCGGCAAATGACCGTGCCTTCGTTTTTGGCGGTAAGGTTACGGAAGTGAGTGACTGGGAACGTTGGGTGCAAGGAGAGGTGTCGAGTAGCCTCATTCAGCCGGAGCGAACCAACTTGGAGACTTTCTTTTCAACCCTCGTGAGTCTGCCCACAGCCCCACGAGCCGTCCTCCTCTTCACGGACGGCTGGGAGACCCAGGGGGATGTGAACCGCTTGTTTCCTTCCCTCGCGCTCTCCGGCCTGAAGGTTTTTCCCATGCTGCCGCCTGATCGACTCAAGGGGGCCAATGTGACGGTCAAAAAAGTCCTTGCGCCGCGCCAGGGAACAAGCGGAGAGGGAATCCACTTGAAGGTCTTGGTGGAGAACCACAATGCCGGAGAGGTCGACGGGAGGCTCACACTAAGGCGCAACGGCCAGCCCTTTAAGAGCAAGGCGATAAAGATTAAACCGGGAAGCCAGATATTTACCTTTAAGGCTATTCTCCCCAAGGGGCCTATGACCTCCTTCCAGGTAAATTTTGCTCCTCGTCAGGCTGAGTCAGACCTCTTTTCTCAGGATAACCGGGCGACCACTTGGGTAGCGGTGCAGGCTAAAGAAAAAGCTCTTTTGCTTAATGGCCACAACGGCGAAGGAAAGTACCTAGAAAAAATTCTCAAGCGCCGCGGCTTTGAGGTCACATCGCTTACTCTCAAGTCATCACCCCCTTCTCCTGCGGGCTACGCCGTCGTGGTCTTTAACAATGTCGAAAGCGAAAAATTCTCCCCCCATTATCTGGCAGGGATAAAACGGCATGTGGTTGAGGGAAACGCCTTTCTCATGTTGGGGGGCGAGGGGAGCTTTGGTCCTGGGGGCTATCGGCAGACGCCGATTGAGGCCTTGTTGCCTGTGGAGCTCAAAGAGCCCAAGAAAAAGGAGAAGAACCGGGCGGTAGTTCTCATCATCGACAAATCCGGGAGCATGCGCAAAGAGAATAAGCTCCTCTTTGCCAAGGAGGCGGCAAAGGCAGTTGCCGGGCAACTTAAGCAGCGGGACCTTCTCGGGGTGGTAGGGTTTGATACTACCCCTTTTGTCGTTGTCCCGCTGGCGTCTTTGGAAAGGATCCGCGGGAGCGTTGACACACAAATCAACCGTTTAAAAGCCGGTGGCAAGACCTATCTCTATCCAGCTATCATAGAAGCCAAGCGACAGCTCGAAAGGCAGAGTGCTACTCGGAAGCATGTGATCATCCTGAGCGACGGGGAGACCGGCGGCAGCGGAGGCGATTATATCGATTTGGTGAGCGTCATGAAAGACGATCTCAAGATAACGGTCTCCGCTGTGGCCATAGGGGACCAGGCCAACATTCCGCTCCTCAAGCGGATTGCCCGATACGGCGGCGGCCTCTTCCACCACACTTATGATCCTACGAACCTGCCACAGATCGTCTTGCAGCAGATACGAGAAAAACCAGAGGAGAAGCCGCTGGTGGATAGGGAGTTCACCCCTGTGTCAGTGATAGGGTCTGAGCTTTTGGCCGGATTCCCTGAGAGATCTTATCCACCGCTAAACGGCTACATAGAAACAGAGATAAAAAGAGGGGCGAATCTGGATTTGGTGATCCCCAGAGAGAAAAGGAAATCTCCCCTGTTGGCCTCTTGGAACTACGGTAAGGGCAAAGCAGTCGCCTTTACCACGGATCTGGACGGACGTTGGACCAAGGAGTGGATTCGATGGGAAGCGCTGGAGAGGTTTTGGGGTAAGGTCTTTGAGTGGCTGCGCCCGGCAAAGGAGCCCCTCCCCCCTCATGAGGTACGGATCAACCTCCTGGGCGACCGGCCGATATTGGATCTCTATCTGTACGGGGAAGAAAACGACGGCAGCCTCTTTCGCTATTCCTTCAGTGGTAAGGGGGCCAAGGGAAAGGGATTGTTGAAGAGGTTAGCCCCAGGCCATTATCAAGCAGCCCTCCCCTTTTCTACCCCCGGCGACTATCGCATTGAACTCATCGAAGAACAGCGCAGACAAAGGCTCTCCTATCCACCGCTAGGCTATACACTAGCCTTTGACCCTAAGAGCGAAATCCCCCAGAACGAATTTAATATCCCTTTGCTGGAACAACTGGCCCGATCCACCGGCGGTACGATCAATCCCAGAGGGCAGGAAGAGCTAAAGACTCAAGAGATCATCCGCAGCTCCAAGCCCCTTCGGTCTTACCTCGTTTTCTTGGCCCTGACCCTTTTTCTGGTGGAGGTGATCTTTAGAAGATTTTTCCTTCCCACAACATTTGCTTGACTAAGAGTAAAGGGATACGGGACGTTGCAGGGTTATGGCGTGTTTATCAAATTATATCGACCACGGGGTTTAAAACCCCGAGGTCGGCCCAAGGGAAGATCTATGGGGGAAGAGCTGCCGCTTCTCCCCTTTGGAAACCCCATCGGTTATGTGCCCGCGGCTAGCCGCGGGGTATGCTAATATTCAAATCAAGACGCTTGGTAGAGACCCCGTAAAGACGAGCCAAGTCTGAATTCACCATGATCCCTTTGGCCTCGGATCAGGAATATCAATCGCTCAACTCCTTACAACAGGAACAAGGGATATCTTATCGGCCATAAGTTCCAGCGATTCTACGCAATTGGCAGCTATTTCTTCTTGGCCTTGAGACGATTGATGAGCACCGTGACCTCTTGGAGGCGAGTGCGCACTTCCGCTTCTGCTTTTGACACCTCTTCGGGTGGCGCCTCCTTATCGACCGCGTCTTCGAAAGCCGTCACTGCAACACCGAACACCTTCAGCAAACGGCGGGTCTCATCGGTTGGCACGGCTTATCTCTCCGACAGGCCGGGAGGTATCTCTTGAAAAAGAGGCCTTCCCACCTGAGTTTTTAGTATCTATTCCCAATTCTTTTAGCTTCTTTTCCGGCACAAAACCGTTCTCATCCCATTCTCTCGCCTTATAATATCCCTGGATCATCTCCCGTAACTCGTCGGTCGTTAAACCGACCCCCTTTGCCACACCGCTCGGGAGGACCTCGCTCAGTAACCGCTGGGGTAGCCAGTCATCCTCCGGCCGCCAGCCCTCGCGCAGGTTGAACAGCTTCTTGAGCGTGTGGATCCGCTCGCCGACACGGCGCAGCTCAACGCTGGAACAGGGCCAGCCGGTGACCTTGCTGAGCAGATCCGCGCTCTCAGCATAAAAATCGGTGAAGCACTTGCGCAGGAACTTGCATACGATCAGCGAGTCCAGCACCGCAGCGAAATCTTCTGAGGCGGCAACCAGAGGACCTCGACCGGCGTCTGCACTCAGGCGATCAACCTCTCCGGAGAAGTCAGCTTCGTAGGCGCCAGAGCGATTGTGGCAGGCCCCGCGCGGGCTTACCGCCAGGCCCAGGGCCATGGTCTTCAAGCTGCGCGGTTCGTACCCGGGCAGCTCCAGGCCCTTGACGTGCATTGCACAGTACATGGTGCCTTTGCCGACCTGCATGGCCGCTCGCTTGGAGCCTTCGGCCAACAGTTCTCCAAGGCCACTGCGCTTGGCGATTGCCGGGATAATCGCCAGCAGACCATCACCATTACCAAAGCGCAGGTTGCCGCCATCGGCTTCTGGTAACAACCCCTTCTCCGCGCACTCCATCGCCCAGGCCAGTGTGCCACCGGTGCTGATGGTATCGAGGCCGTGGAGATCACAGAGATGCGCGGCCTGGAGCACCACATCCGGATTCTGTATCCCGCACAATGGCCCCAGGGCAAAAAGGGTCTCGTATTCCAGGCGTTGCTCCTCTCCGGCCAGAGACTTGAACAGGCGTTCGCACTGGATCGTACAGGACGCGCAGCCGTGCCTGCGGCTGAAGTTGTTTTCCGTCAGGCTCTCCCCGCTCAGGGCTTCGGCGTGGTCAAAGGTCGATTGTTGGAAATTGCGCGTCGGCAAGGCGCCGAGACGGTTAAACACCGCGAGGTTTGCCACGGTACCGATCTGGCGGTACTTTGCGGTTAACGTGCCGAGGCTCCGGTGCCGCATTGACTCGGCGATGGCCTCGACCCCTTGTGGATCGGCTACATGGACTCCATCATGGCCGCGCAGGGCAATAGCCTTCAGGTTCTTTGACCCCATCACCGCGCCAACGCCACCACGCCCGGCATGGCGTCCCTCGTTGCTGATAGTGGCAAACCGTACACGGTTCTCACCGGCCTGGCCAATGGCCGCTACCCGCACCCCCGCAACCTTGAGGTCGGAACGAATGAGGGCCTCAGTTTCGCTGGCGCTTCTTCCCCAGAGGTGTTCTCCTTCCCTGACCTCGACCTTTTCGTTACTGATAAATATGTATACTGCAGAAGCAGCCTGGCCGGTGATCACCACGGCGTCAAGACCGGTGCGCTTCAGCTCCAGGGCAAAGAAGCTGGAAGAGAGCGAGTCGGCGATAAAGCCGGTGAGCGGGGATTTGGTGACCACGGCGAACTTGGCGGTGGTGGTAAGCCCGGTGCCGACCAGGGGCGCGCTGGTAAAGATCAGCGGGTTGGCGGGGGAAAAGGGCTCAACCCCTGGCGGGGCGAAATCGTATAGCAAACTAGTGCCAAGACCGATGCCGCCAAGGAACGCCCGCAGACGGGCTTCTTCTATGTCACGCCAGCTGTGGGCTCCGGTGGTCAGGTCAATGTGCAGCAGTCGACCGTGAAACCCGTACATGGCTCAGCCTCCGGCATCCGCGGAAATAATAAAGATGTTATCCCCGGCATTGACCTTGACGCCCGGGTTCCGTACGAAGTCTAAACCATTAATGTTGCAGGCGTTGCCGCTGGTAAGACTGTTTCTGTCAGGGCTGATCACCTGGCCCACCAAGGTCGGTAGCCTATCGGCCAGAGCCGAAAAGACGTGGGAGAGTGTAGCCTCCTGCGGCAGCGCAAGGGAGACCTCTTTGGTCTTCGCCAGCAGGCGGGCGACGCCGAACAGCTCGACCGTGCAGGTGAGACAGGGATTTGAGACAGAGGGGGGTGGGGTGTTCTCTGTCTGATGGCCCTGTCTCCTGTTTTGCCAGCGTGCCAAAGCAGCCTGATAGTCCTCCGGGGTGTTCATGTTGAGAAAGCTCAGGCCCTCAGGATCAAAGCGGCGAATCTCATCTTCGCTCACTTTGCAGGTTCGTACCTTCTCGTAGAGAAAGATCGGACGCAGCTCGCCCCGTTCGAGTTGCTCTCGTAAAAGTGGCACCACGCTGCGGCAATAGACCGCATGCAACGGCTGAAAACGTTCCTGCCAGTAGGGCACCACTACATCATAATTTGAGATTTGCGAAGTGAGATAGGAGATCAAGGACTGGTTAAGGAAGGGTGCATCACAGGAAATTACAAAACCGGATTTCCCGCTCGCTTCCTTTAGACCGTAATAAATCCCACCCACCGGTCCCTGGTACGTTACCTCATCACGCACTAGCGTCACCGGCAGCGACGGCAACTCCTGCCCGGGCGCGGCCACAACAACAATGTCAGCAAACAAAGTTTTAAGTGTGCGGACAATATGGGTGATCAGCGGCTCGCCGTTAAAGAGGAGGAGGGCTTTGGGCCGGCCCATGCGCGAACTCTTGCCGCCAGCCAGGATGATGGCAGAGGCATCGTCTATGTGTGAGAGGTGAGCCATCAGCGTTCAGCTTTCAGCTCAGGAGTTGAGGGTCCAGAGGTCGGTAAACCACCTAGTTTTTTCAAGCTCTCGCCTCCTTTCTTCTCCTCGGAAGCATACTCCTCTGCGTTCCTTACCGGTTATGCTAGCACTCGGCCCTGCGGGCTACAACCACCTTTTCGATTGTTATCTTACTAACTTCGTCCCGCTCTCGATGAAATTTTGTCGGACACCCCTCTGTCCTAAACCCCTTCCTTTGAACCTTTGCAGTCGGAACAAGGGCAGAGGGATCTCAGATAGTCGTACGAGTAGATGCCCGTACTGTGTCCGTCCTCCCAATGAAACTCGATCGCATAGTTTCCCACGCCGCTGATCTCTCTGAGCTTTGCGTCGGGCACGCTGATAAACTTTTTCCCCACAGCGGCGTCGTGTCCCTGGCAAAGGGCACAAGGGCAGTAGCCACGAAGGTATTCCAGAGAGTAGTCGCCCCTGTGACCATCATCCCATGTGATGCGGACCTTGGCCTCGGCCTTGACATGGTTAATCTCTACTGGAACAGGCTTTTCCATAGATGACCTTAACTTGAGACGCTGTAATATAGACCTTTAAGGTCCAAACAGTCAATAGAATCATGCGCTCGCCAGTGGCTCATAGGGAGACACAGGACCGGCAGCGGGGGTAGTGAAAGGCTTTCGGCTACTATTAATGAGTTCATAAGTATCTTGACAGGCCACCGTTCCCTAAAATAACGGCCGGCCCTCGGGTCGAGCCCTTCCAAGCGCGGTCAATGGGCCTCTGCCTTGTAGACCACCCCCCGTCCTCTCCAAAGGTGGCTATTCCCACCGCCCGGGCCAGAACGCAACCTTCACGTCCCTGTGCCCGCGCTCTCCAGGACTCGCCCCTCGGTCGCCTGGTGACACCTTGCTAATGAATTCTTTAGTAAGTCCTAGATACCTTCCGAGCGCTGAATCAAAACATAAAAAAGCAATTTGGCCTGCTGGATACTCCCCTGTAGGAATATAACATGGTAGAATATTTTTAATGGCTACCTTCCGATGTCTTGCAGAGGACAAGATTTCCGACAGGGGAAGATGATCCTAATCATGCCGGTACCTTTGGCGCTCTTAGCACTGGGACTATTGGCCAGCATGGGAATGTTGGGTTCCCAAATACCATAGGCGAACGCTGGTAGAGTTATGGACGACTATAGCGACCCCCAGATCAAGCCGGCCACATACGAGTGGTCCGCACGGATCGTAACGACTCTGAAGAAAATTCTCCGGGTCCATCTCAAACTGCACCACAGCAAAGATCATCTCAATGCAGGCGAAATTTTTCTCTTCAACCACTTTGCGCGCTTCGAGACGTTTATTCCCCAGTACCTCATCTACCAGGAGACCGGGGCCTTGTGCCGCTCCGTGGCAGCGAGCAATTTCTTTGTCGAGGGATCTGCGTTTTCAAACTACCTGTTGAATATAGGCGGTGTGCCCAACAACCATCCCAGGCTTCTTCCATTCCTGGCCGAAGAGATCCTGCGGGGCCGGAAGGTCATCATCTTCCCAGAGGGCGGCATGGTGAAGGATCGCCGGGTGCTGGACAGTAGAGGCCGGTATAGCGTTTACTCGCCCACAGCCAGAAAGACACGCAAACACCACACCGGCGCCGCTGTCCTGGCAGTCGCACTGGACGTGTTCAAGACGGCGATCCTGCAGGCCCATGAGACCGGAAACACGCGGCGTCTGGAGGCCTGGGCCCAGGCGTTGCGCCTGGACAGCGAGGAGGCACTTCTGTCTGCGGCGCAGCGGCCAACTCTTATCGTCCCCGCTAACATCACTTTCTATCCCATTCGAGTAAGCGACAACATCCTCCGAAAAGTGGCGGAGCTCCTCAACAGGGGACTGAGCCGGGGGCTCTCCGAGGAACTCCTGATCGAGGGAAACATCCTACTTAAGGATACAGACATGGATATACGTCTGGGCAAGCCCGTGCGGCCTGCCGATTATTGGCGCTGGTGGGAACGGAAGCTCATCGGCAATTTGTCCCGCAAAATCAATTCTCTGGATGGGTTCTTTCGGCTAACGTCCGATGGGGGGGGATGGAATGGGCGTCTCGTAGCGCAGCGTATGCGACGCAGAGCCCTGCAAATCCGGGACGAGTCCATGCACAGGATGTACACCGGCGTGACCGTCAATCTCAGTCACCTGGCGTCACGGATCATCCTGACGTTCTTGGACAGAGGGCAAGCGGAAGTCGACCATGCTACGTTCCACAAGACCCTTTACCTAGCAGCTAAAAAGGCTCAGAGGGAACCTTCGATTAACCTGCATCGAAGCCTCAGAAATCCCGAGGCGTACAGTGGGATTATCGACGGTCCATGCCCTGGCCTGGACCAATTTCTGAAGACCGCCACCTCTATGGCTCTTCTCGAGAGGAAAAATGGACGGTACCGCTTTCTCCCCAAGCTCTGTCAGGAGCACGGGTTCGACGAGATCCGTCTTGAGAACCTGGTGGTTGTCTATGCCAACGAAGTGGCGCCAATCTCCGGAGTCACCCGCTCAGTAAAGCAAGCGGTTGAGGAGGCCCCGGCGCTCGACGATCGGATGCTGGCGAGAATGCGTTTTGAGGACGAACTCATGGCCTACGCCTGGGACAGGCAATATTTCTCCAAAGCTCGCTATGGGAAAATCAACCAGCAGGAGACGACGACTGAAAGCGGAGAACCATTCCTGTTACTGCCTGAAGGCGGAAGGAAACTGGGCATTGTTCTGGTGCACGGGTTCCTTGCCTCGCCTGCGGAGGTTCGCTCCTTTGGCGAGAAACTGAAGGCCGTCGGTTATCCGGTCATCGGGATCAGACTCAAGGGTCACGGCACCTCTCCTTGGGATCTCCGGGAGCGGAGTTGGCAGGATTGGCTGGAGTCAGTGCGGCGAGGCTATACGGTCATGTCGGGGTTCACGCACCGTATTTGCCTGGTCGGATTCTCGGCCGGCGGAGCTCTTTCGCTTCGACTTGCCGCTGATCACCCTGAACAACTCGTTGGGGTGGCAGCCATCTCCGTGCCCCTGAAGTTCCGCGACCACAACATGATCTTTGTGCCTTTGGTGCACGGCGCGAACCGGCTGGTGCACTGGGTTTCATCTTTTGAAGGCATGATGCCGTTTCGCCCAAGGGATTCGGAGCATCCCCACATCAACTACCGCAACGTCCCGATCCGTGGTCTCTACGAGCTCCGGCACATGGTCGACGACCTCGAAGGGCGCCTATCCGATGTCCAGTGTCCGGTGACCCTTATCCAAGGTACTGAAGATCCGATTGTCGAGCCCAAGAGCGCAGAGCTCATTCAAAAGAGGCTGGGAACGAGCCAAAAAAAACTCGTTATGGTGCCTGCAACACGGCATGGGATTCTGTACGAGGATATTGGCGATACGCAGGAAACAATCATCTCGTTTCTGAAGTCTCTCTCTTCTTCGGACGGGTCTGCGCAATCGAAAGCGAGGAGTATTTTAACATGAAGAGCGTGGTTATTGCAGGCTATGCGCGATCTCCTTTCACTCCGGCAAACAAGGGTTGGCTCACCAAGGTCCGCCCGGACGAACTTGCGGCTCAGACCGTCAAAGGGTTGGTGAAGAAAACGGGCGTTCAAGCGGATGATGTCGAAGACGTGATCCTTGGGTGCGCTTTTCCGGAAGGCGAACAGGGTCTGAACGTCTCCCGAATTGTCGGCTTTCTCGCCGGGTTGCCGCTCTCAGTAGCGGGCGCCACAGTCAACCGGTTTTGCGGATCCTCGATGCAGGCGATTCACATGGCCGCCGGCACCATTCAAATGGAGGCCGGCGAGGTGTTTCTTTGCGGTGGGGTCGAGTCTATGACCCGCGTCCCGATGCCGGGTTTTAACATACTGCCCCACCCAGGGCTCTACGACTCTTATCCTCAGGCCTACATCTCGATGGGGCTTGCGGCGGAGAATCTTGCGCGCCACTATCAGATTTCTCGCCAAGCCCAGGAGGAGTTTGCCCTGGCCAGCCACCGAAAGGCGGCGGCCTCAGAGACCGCCGGAAGCTTTTCCGACGAGATCATTACGATCGTGCACAAGAGAGAGACAGTGGATAAAGACGGGTGTATCCGCGCCGGCACTAGTCAAGAGGCGCTGGCGAACTTAGAGCCGGCCTTCGATAAAGAGGGCACTGTTACGGCGGGAACCTCATCGCCCCTCACTGACGGGGCGGCCGCTGTCCTGGTCTGTTCCGAAGATTACGCCAAGCGTAAGGACCTCGAGATTCTCGCTCGCATTAAGAGCATCGCCGTGTCCGGTTGCGCACCCGAGATGATGGGCATCGGACCGGTCAATGCGACCCGTAAAGCGTTAGATCGCGCAGGGCTGACCCTCGGAGATATCGATGTCATCGAATTGAATGAAGCCTTCGCCGCACAGACCTTGGCATGCGTGCAGGAACTCAACATCGCACTTGAAAAGCTGAACCTTGACGGCGGTGCGTTGGCACTGGGTCATCCACTCGGTGCATCCGGCGCGCGCATCACGGGAAAAGCGGCCTCGCTTTTAAAGCAGCATGGCGGCAAATACGCGCTTGCCACGATGTGCATCGGCGGTGGCCAAGGAATCGCAACCGTGCTTGAGACCATTTAGATGACGGAACCTAAAAGCGCTGCGGTCATTGGAGCCGGCGTGATGGGGAGCGCCATCGCAGCGCACTTTGCGAATGCCGGCGTTCCCGTTGTGCTCATGGACATCGTGCCCAAGGGTGAGAGGAACCGTAACGCGATCGCCGACCGAGCACTCGAACAGCTCCTTAAAAGCGAGCCGGCGGCGTTCATGCACAAAAAGGCCGCCAAGCTGGTCAGGCCGGCCAACGTCGCAGACCATCTCGACCTGCTCGGCAGCGTCGATTGGATTGTCGAGGCAGTGGTCGAGGACTTGAAGACAAAACGCTCCCTTTACCGGCGCATCGAAAAGGTCCGCAAGGTCGGCTCTGTCGTCTCCTCCAACACCTCCACCCTGTCGCTTGACAAGCTGATCAGGGGTTTGCCGGAGCGCTTCGCCAGCGACTTCCTGATCGCCCACTTCTTCAACCCGCCACGCTACATGCGCCTACTGGAGCTGGTCGCCGGTCCTACGACGCGGCCCGAAGCCGTTCAGGCAACCCGTGACTTCGCTGACCGTCGCCTCGGCAAGGGTGTAGTGCTTTGCCACGACACGCCGGGTTTCATTGCCAACCGCATCGGCGCCTTCTGGTTGCAGTGCGCAGTTGTGGAAGCGGTTGACCGAAATCTCACCATCGAGGAGGCGGACGCCGTCATGGGTGCGACGATCGATATCCCGAAAACAGGCGTCTTCGGCCTATTAGACCTGATCGGCCTTGACCTCATGTTGAAGATCGACGCAACCCTTGCGGAGACCCTACCAGCGGACGACTCCTACCGGCAGATCCGCCGTGACCTGCCGCTTTTACGCGAAATGATCGAGCAGGGCTACACCGGCCGAAAGGGCAAAGGCGGCTTCTATCGCCTGAGAGCCAACGGCGGAGAACGGGTCAAGGAGGCAATCGACCTCACTAGCGGCGACTACCGCCCTGGCGCAAGTCCGACACTCGACAGCCTGGAGGCCGCCAAGGCGGCCGGCCTTCGTGCGCTCGTTGAGCATCCCGACAAAGGGGGACGTTACGCCTGGGCGGTACTGTCGCAGACCCTTGCTTATGTAGCTGCTGTGACAACCGAGATTACTGACGATATTCACTCGGTCGATCGCGCGATGCAGCTCGGCTTTAACTGGACGCATGGGCCCTTTGGGCTGATCGACCGATTAGGCGCCGAATATCTCGCCAAGCGGCTGAAGCACGATGGCAAGAACGTGCCTGCCCTAATCGAGAAGGCGGCTGAGGCCGGTGGATTCTACCGAGCGCAAAACGGGCGCCGGCAGCACCTCGCTATCGGCAACGGCTACCTCGACGTGCCTCATGAGAGTGGTGTCCTCTTGCTCTCCGATATTAAATTAGCGAGGAAGCCGCTCGCGGAGAACGGCTCAGCCAGCCTTTGGGATGTCGGCGACGGGGTCGTATGCCTAGAGGTCCATACCAAGATGAACACTATCGACCCTAACGTCTTCGCCATGCTGCGCAAGGCGCTCGAGACCGTGCAGAGCGGCTACAAGTCGCTGGTGATCTACAATGAAGGTCAACACTTCTCGGCTGGCGTCAACCTGGGGCTCGCCCTTTTCACCGCCAACGTCGCCGCCTGGCCAATGATGGAGGAACTGGTAACCCAGGGCCAGGAGGTATACAAGGCGCTCAAACACTCCCCCTTCCCGGTGGTGGGCGCACCCTCCGGTCTCGCCCTTGGAGGGGGCTGCGAGATCCTGCTCCATTGCGATGCGGTGCAGGCAGACGCCGAGAGTTACATAGGTCTGGTCGAGACCAGCGTTGGCATAGTGCCGGCCTGGGGAGGCTGTAAGGAATTGCTCGCCCGCCTCAGCGCCGATCCGCGCCGCCCGGGCGGGCCTATGCCCCCGGTCGCTGCGGCCTTCGAGATCATCGGCCTTGCTAAAGTAGCGAGGTCAGCTCTTGAGGCCAAGGAGCTGGGCCTCTTGAGGCCAACCGACGGTATCACCTTCAACCGCGAGCGGCTGCTCGCCGACGCCAAGACAAAAGCGCTTGAGCTCGCAGACGGTTACCGCCCGCCAGAGCCTGTCAAGCTCACTCTGCCCGGTCCCGCCGGCAAAGCAGCTCTCAGTATGGCGCTGTGTGACCTGCGCGCCAAGGGCAAGGTTACCGCCCACGACGAGGTGGTGGCGAATGCGCTCGCCGAGGTACTCACCGGCGGACCAGGGGCAGACCCGACCGAACCGGTCAGCGAAGACGACATGCTAGTGCTAGAGCGCACAGCCTTCATGCGACTCGTCAAGACCGAGGCGACGCTCGCCCGCATGGAGCACACGCTCAAGACCGGCAAGCCGCTCAGGAACTAAGAGGCACGCGATGGTTGGTTACAAGGCGCCACTCGACGATATCCGGTTTGTCCTTTACGAGCTCTTAGATTACGAGGGCACGGTCGCCATGCTCCCAGGCTACGAGGATGCGACATGCGACGGGGTGGATGCGGTGCTCGACGAGGCGGCCCGTTTCTGCGAGAATGAACTGCTGCCGCTGAACGGCCCGGGCGATGCTGAGGGTTGCACTTTTGAGAATGGCGTCGTGCGCACCCCGCAAGGCTTCAAAGAAGCGTACCGTGCCTTCACCACGGCCGGCTGGACCAGCCTCGCCTGCGATCCCAACTACGGTGGCCAGGGCCTGCCGAACGCGCTTCAGTTCGTGCTTGAGGAGCTGATTTGTTCCACGAACCTCAGCTTTGGAATCTACCCAGGCCTAAGCCACGCAGGCTACCATGCGATCGCACTGCACGGCAGCAACGAGCAAAAGCGACTGTTCTTGCCTAAAATAGTAGACGGCACGTGGTCAAGCACCATGTGCCTGACCGAGCCGCAATGCGGCACAGACCTCGGTCTTGTACGCACGAAGGCCGACCCTAACGGCGACAACACCTACAAAATCACCGGCACAAAGATCTTTATCTCGGCGGGCGAGCACGACCTGACCGAGAATATCGTTCACCTAGTGTTGGCGCGGCTGCCCGGCGCACCGTCCGGTACTAGAGGGATTAGCCTCTTTATCGTGCCCAAGTTCCAGGTAAATCCGGACAGCACGCTGGGTGCGCGCAACGGAGTTAGCTGCGGCTCGATCGAGCAGAAGATGGGTATCAAAGCATCCTCGACCTGCACCATGAACTTTGACGGCGCTGAAGGCACCCTCGTTGGCGAGCCGCACAAGGGCATGCGCACTATGTTCACCATGATGAATGCAGCGCGCCTCGCCATCGGCCTCCAGGGCCTGGGCCTGGCCGAGACGGCCTATCAGTCCGCTGTTGCTTACGCCCGGGAGCGGCTGCAAGGCCGCTCACTGGCAGGCGCCAAGTTCCCAGACCACCCGGCAGATCCGATCATCGTCCACCCGGACGTGCGCAAAAATCTTCTCACCATGCGGGCCTTCAATGAGGGCGCACGCGCGCTCGCCCTCTGGGTCGGCATGGCCATGGATATTGCCGCCAAGCATCCCGACTCGGCCCGCCGTATGGAAGCCGACGACCTGGTCGCCCTGATGACGCCGGTCATCAAGGCGTTCTTCACTGACTACGGCTTCGAGGCTACGAACTTGGGGCTGCAGGTCTTCGGAGGCTACGGATACATCCGGGATTCCGGAATGGAGCAGCTCGTGCGCGACGCGCGTATCGCCCAGATCTACGAGGGGACCAACGGCATTCAGGCCCTCGACCTGGTGGGCCGCAAGATGGCGCAGCATTCGGGCAGGCTGCTGCGGCGGTTGTTTCACCCGGTGTCGCAGTTCATCGAGGAGAGCACAAGCGACCCCCAGTTGCAGGAGTTCGTGCTGCCCCTTGCCAAGGCATTCGCCAAGCTGCAACAGGCCACCGTCTGGGTCGCCCAAAAGGGGCTGAGGGACCGAGATGAGGCCGGCGCGGCTGCAACCGACTACTTGCGCATGTTCGCGCTCGTGGTCCTGGCCTACATGTGGGCCCG
>JAPUHZ010000432.1 GCA_027297485.1 Deltaproteobacteria bacterium | reverse complement strand
CCATCCAAAACGTTTGCATCGCCACTCTAGATTCGCGGGCTTCAATTCTTTCCGTCACCGTCCTCACTTCTTCTTTTTCGGTCACGGATTGCATCACCGCCGTCACCGAATCCACCATTTCCAGCATCGGAGGTTCCAATCCCACCTCTCTAGGTTAAACCACCATCATAAGTTCTCTCACCATCGCCACGACTTCTCCAATCACCATCACAGTTTCTTTCTCAACTTGAGCTTTTCGCTCCAACATCATAGGCGCAACCACCGTCACTCTCGCCGCTGAAGGACGAATCTGAGGCCAAACGACGCCTCTCCTGGTGGTGAGTGCTAAGAGGGGAAGTGAGGTCCTGCACGCTTGACACCCCTCGCCCTGTAGGGGATACTCAGGCCCCCTTCAGGAGACGCAGAGATGGACCCGGGGTAGGCATAGCTCCAAGCCCACCTCAGACACGAATTGACGGCGCACCGAGCATTCAGACGCCTTCTCGGGCGGAGCTTGGCCTGGGAGGGCGTTTTTGTTTTTCTGAGAGAGGGCAGTAATAGAACTCCAACAAGAGAAGAGCTTAGGCTGGCTTATATTAATACCTCCAGGGGACCATGAAGAGAATAGCCTTTTCCTTGCTGTTAACGTCTTCGATATTCGTATTTTTCGGTTGCGAAACCACCGCGGAGCACTTTGTGCGAAAGGACAACAAAAAATAGATCTGCCCCTACTAATTTTCTCATGAAAGCTGAGCCGAACAGGAGAAGCCGAAAAACCGCCTTGACAAGCCATCGGGCTCTGTGCGTAGCATAAAATAGCTCAATGCAGCTTACGGCGGGCTCGGTTTTCGGCCGCATAATCTTATAGATGGGCCAAGCGAGCTTGGCTGCACGCTTGCGGCTCAGCCGCCGCTGCGTTAGGCGATTCGGCAACGCATGGGTTAGGTCAGAAGGGAGGTGTATTCAATGCCGCTTTACATGGATGTCCACCGGAACAGAAAGGGCCTCACTCGCGAGGCACTTGCGGAAGCCCATCAGAAGGATCTGCAAGTTCAAAAGAAGCACGGGGTTGAATTTTTGAGCTACTGGTACAACGAAGCAGAAGGCACGGTTTTCTGCCTGTGCCGCGCTCCCAACAAAGACGCCGCTGAGACGGTTCACCGTGAGGCTCACGGCGATGTAGCCGACGAAATCATCGAAGTTCGGGAGGGCGAGTAAGTCCGCGGTTTCGGTCACCACCTTAACCATCCACTGAAGTTGCCCTACTCCTGCCGGACATCGTGGGGAACGCCAGAAACGACACCTTGTAAGGCACCGTGTGCCCAAGCGTCGGGGCATCCTCGGCGCTCGTGGTGTTTTTGGCCCCTAAAGCATACCCTTGAGGGCGGGGCATAGCGATTTGCAGGCCTCCCAGGGGGTGTGCTATTCTGGGTTGCCGGAAGGATGCCTTTTGTGCTATATATTGTTCAAGTCGCTGGGTGATCGCGCCTGTGGGCGACGTTGCTGCAGGTCCTGTGACCCAGTGGGATTCAACCGCGAGACGTCAACCTCAATCTGAAAGGAGGTGCACCCCCAAAAAGGGCTCATTAACTGTCCATCTCTGATGTGAGGATTGAGTCGCTGGCCACGCGCCACCCGCTTGATCCAAACCTCAGAGGTACCCGTCACCGCGAGAGGTCGTGAAACCTGCCTCTCCGTGAAAGGAGTAACGAGATGAGAAAATACCCGTCTACCACCCGCCCCAAGACCCTCCCCCTCACAGTTGACAATACTGGGTTCCTGCTTGATCGCCTCGGTGAAGACTGCCACCCGTTCCAATTCCTCCGCGAGCTCACGCAGAATGCAATCGAAGCCATCCAGAGAACACCCGAAAAGCGGGGTGAGATCGTTTGGGATGTCGATTGGATCTCGTACGAGCTTGAGGGTGGTCCCTTTAAGCTGAGCATCACAGATACCGGCGACGGAATGACCGGGGAGGAGATGGAAGAGTACATCAATAAACTTTCCTCCTCAGAGACTATACAAAGCGTCACCGGTCGCTACGGCGTCGGAGCAAAAATCGCAGCCGCTACGCGCAATCACGCCGGGCTGATCTACCTATCCTGGAAGGATGGGGAGGGCTCTATGATTCATCTGTGGCGGGATCCCCAGAATGATCAATATGGTCTCCGCCAATTTGAGCGGCCTGGCGAAACCTTTGGACACTACGTGGCAGTCGAGGATGCCGTCAAGCCGGAGATGATTGGCGAGCACGGCACCAAGATCATCCTCCTTGGAAACGATGAGGCGGTGGACACTATGGCGGCTCCCGAGGGAGCTCCATCACCGTCGATATGGGTCGCAAAATACCTCAATTCACGCTACTTTAAGCTGCCAGAAAACATAACGGTCAAGGCACGCCAGGGATGGACAAATCCGCGGTCGGACTCAGATCGCAACATTCTCCGTACGATCCTGGGACAGTACGAATACTTACAACAGCACGCCGAAAGCTCAGGGACGGTCGAACTGACGAATGCGACAGCATACTGGTGGATTCTGAAGGATGAGAACGCCCTCACCACGAACTCCGGTTTCATCGAGTCATCTGGCCATGTTGCGGCGCTGTATCAGAACGAACTTTACGAGGTCGCGAGAGGACGGGCGGCGACTCCGAAACTCCAACAGTTCGGTGTTGTATTTGGCAGTCAACGCGTGGTGATCTACGTCGAACCAAAAGAGGGGGACGGAATTCGTCTCACGACGAATACTGCTCGAACGCATCTGTCCATCAATAATTTGCCCCTGCCCTGGGCGGAGTGGACCGCCGAGTTCCGCGAGCAAATGCCGACTGAGATTGACGACCTCATTCAGGAAGTGGCGGCAGGGGCAAAGTCATCCGACCACAGCCAGTCGATTCGGGAACGACTCAAGGATGTTCTTGACCTATTCAGGGTGAGCCGCTACCGGCCAATAAGGGACGGAGATACCTTGATCGATCCAGGTACTCGAACGAGAGGAGGGCTGCCCCGAGAGCGCGATCAGACGACAACGACCGACGGAACGGGTCCATCAGGGACCCAAGGTGGCACGGCAGGGGGCACTTACGCGATGTTTCTAAAAAAGGAGGGGGTGCCCGGTAAGAGGATTCGCCCTGACGTGTTTCCTTTAATCAACTGGGTAAGCGTGAAGGAGGGAACCCGGACATCTGGAGATCTCGAAGACCGAGCAGCGAGGTTCTTGGGCGAGCAGAACAAACTCCTGATCAATGGCGATTTCCGTGTTTTCACCGACATGACCGACAAATGGATTCGAGAGTACAAGGATAGGCACAGTGTCCACGATGTTATCGAATCGGCCGTCCGGGGCTGGTTTGAACAGGCTCTCGTGGAGACGGTGATCGGGATTCAGGCGCTGAAGGAATCGCAAGAATGGTCGAGGGACCATGTGCAAAAGGCCCTTTCCGAGGAGGCCCTGACCGCCGCCGTGATGTCCCGCTATCACGTAAACAACTCTGTGAAGCGCGAGCTGGGGACGAAGCTGGGGAAACTGCAGCCTGCGTAGAAAGTAGGAACCTGGACCGGGGTCCGGGGCGGGAGTGATCCTGCCCCGGATTGGCTTCATTCTTCTTGAGTTCTTGACGAGGCGTGTGTGGCATGGTCCAGGAGGGAGCTTTTGTTCTTAACCTGGAACATGGCGAGAGTTAAGAGATATGGAAGAGCACGTCCAGCTGCATGAAGACAACGAAAAGCCTGAAGATTCGACACAGGACGTCGAGATAGAAGAGGCGCGCAATCGCCTCCTAGACTACGTTGCTGCGTCAACACTAGATACGCTTGTGCAAAGGACAGCCTGGATTTTAAATAACTATCCTGATACCCGAAATTCAGACATCACCCTCCTGCTCAAGTACTGGGAATACTTTGACTCCGATATATATGATGGGTCCTCCATCTCCCCGCGTGATCTATATCGTCTAACCCCCCAGGCTTCCATTACACGTGCTCGGGCGAGGATTCAAAACCAACTGCGTTTGTTTCACGCAAGCCCTGAAGTCCGCCGTAGACGGGGAACTTTGGCGGAAGAGGAGCGGGAGAAGGCAATCGAACAGTCGGCCTCTTATCCTGTGTTCGCCGTCTTTGCGGACGAAAGTGGAAAGACACAAGCACACCTCATTGTGGGAAGTCTCTGGATTCTCCACGGCCCTGAGACATGGCGATTGGTTAGAGAGAT
>JAPUHZ010000431.1 GCA_027297485.1 Deltaproteobacteria bacterium | reverse complement strand
AGCGTCTTTGCCGCGCAGGGGTTCAAGGCCTTCACGGCGCAAGGATTGATTGTTTTGGCTGCGCAGGGGTTTACGTTTGTTAGCGTCCCCATATCGATGGCAGAGACAAAATGGTTAAATATCGACAATGATAGGACAATGGCTACAAGAACACCTCCGACAAGGATATATTTTCCCTTCTTAGACATTAACTTTTCCTCCTTCGCTAATTTTTATTGTTTTCGCTGACTCATTGCAAGGTAGTAGAGGTTTGCCCTGGAAATTCATCTGGGTGCACAAGGATTGGCAGCACACGGATTTTTTGCTGCGCAAGGGTTTTTCACAGCGCAAGGGTTTTTCGCAGCGCAGGGGTTTTTCACAGCACAGGGGTTTTTTGCCGCGCAAGGGTTTCTCGCTGCACATGGATTAGCAGCGCACGGATTGGCAACAGGAGCCGCCGAGGCTAAGTAGACATACCAGGCGGTCCGATTTTTTCCGCTCTCTACGTAAGAGACAGTGACTTTTTGGCCAGGCTTGATTTGCCTGACCGTTTTCACCTTCTGTCCTTGGCGGACTACGGAATATCTCCCAAGGGTTAAATCGAGTTGGTTGCCGTTCACCCTCAGAACGAGCTTTCCGGAACTTGGATCGATCCGGACAACTTCACCCCTAACCATGATTGCCCTGGCAGCAGGTCCGGAAGCTTTCCTGCCAGGAGCGCAGGGATTAGCAGCACAAGGATTTTTAGCAGCGCAGGGATTTACGGCGCAGGGGTTGCGGGCAGCTTTTTTAGCCTTTGGAGCGCACGGGTTGGTTTGGGCGAAGGAAAGATCCACGAGGGTTAGCAAGAACAGGCCAGCGAAGATAACCGAATAAATACTGCTAGTTAGAATCGCTCGGTTTTTCATAAAACCTCCTTGGTTAAGGGTTTTATATTTACGGTCTGGCAGGTTAACTTCCTTGGGGGTATAAAAGTTCCCACTAATTTCTGTCCGACAGGAACTTTTTTGACTCGTTAGTCTTTTTAGGATAAAGCTCTGGTCAAGTCAAGGATAAAGGAGAAGAATTGGGCTTTCATCGGTGGCGGCAAGTAGTTTTTGTGTTGGGAGGACTTTTGGGGCTTGTTCTCTTGCTTTCTCTTATCGCCCGGCTTTCCCCTCCACAGAGCCCTAAAAATTTTCAGCTTCCCCCCAGTCCTTCTATAAACCAAGACATAGAGAGCTTTTTTAAGCTCTATTGGCATAGACCCATTCCTCTTCAGGGGCCAGCACCAACCTCCTTTACCGAAAAAGAGGCATCGCTAAGTCCCGAAGCCTGCGGGAGCTGTCACACCCAGCAGTACGCGGACTGGAAGGAGAGCCTCCACAGCCGGGCGATGGGGCCTGGCCCTTGGGGCCAGATCATTGATCTCACCCAAAACAGCCCCGAGGAGGCGATCTTCTGTATGACCTGCCATGCTCCGTTGAGCGAGCAAATACCTCTTACAGCTAAAACCACGGATGGAAATGAAAGGACCTATGTGAGGAACCCTCATTTTATGTCCCCACTGCAACTGCGGGGAATCACTTGTGCGGCATGTCATGTGCGGCAACATCAACGTTTTGGTCCGCCCAAGGCCGAAGGAGCCGCCGCACCTAACTACCCTGCCGACATGCCTGATCACGGGGGTGTTCAGCGAACCCCTTATTTCGAGAAAGCTGAGTTCTGCAAAGACTGCCATCAGTTCGACCCTGAAAATACGCTTTTGGTCAATGGAAAACCGCTACAGGACACCTACCGGGAATGGAAAAATAGTACATGGGGACAAGGGGAGGCAGCCTGTCAGGATTGCCATATGCCGAACCGACGGCATCTTTGGAAAGGGATTCATGATGCGGAGTGGGTAAAAGGTGGAGTCCGTATAGAGGCGAAGATGCACCAGCCCCGTTCAACACCGGGCAGCCCTTTAGAACTTACTGTGGAGGTAACCAACGCCGCGGTGGGGCACAAATTTCCCACCTATTTAACACCTAAGGTCTTTGTCCGTGCAGCGCTTTTGGACAATACGGGAAAGAGCCTGTCTGGGACACAGAAAGAGTGGATTATCGGCTGGGATGTCCGTTCCGAGGGCGGGGGATGGAAAGAATACTTCGATACGCGCATTCCGCCAGGAGCGAAGTCTCAGAAGAGCTTCCGCTGGACTCTACCTACCCAGGCAAAGAAGATCCGGGTGTGGATAGAGGTTCACCCCGACCACTTCTACCACGTCTACTTTTATCCGGCTTACCTGAGAGGCGGAAACTTGACCTCGGAGGGCAGAAAGCTGGTAGAAAAGGCTTTACAGGAGTCTGGCCGCACTTCCTACCTTCTCTTTGAAAGGATTATTCCTCTAGATTGACTCATCATACCCAAAGTTAGATATTTTTGGGAACTTTGGGCGTCGGAATGCCGTTTTATTCATTGTCTCTTAGTAGGTGGACAGCGGTTTCTCTCTCCGTTAGAATGACGCGGTGGTTTGGGAGAGAAAAGGTAAAGTTGAGGAGAGAGAAAGGTTTGTTCATGAGGCCATGACTTACTTTGACCATTTATACCGGGTTGCCTTCCACCTGGTAAAAGGACAGGATGAGGCCCAAGATTTCGTCCAGGAGACCTACGTGCGCGCTCTTAGTTCTTACGAGCAGTTTACTCCGGGGACCAATATGAAGGCCTGGTTGACGAGAATCCTTTACAATTTTTTTTTCGATCAATACCACCAGAAGAAAAGGTGGGTTTCGGTCGAAGAGGAGGATTCTGAGGGTTGGGGTAAGTCGGATTACTGGGAAAAGGTGCCGACAGAAAACCCCGGGCCTGAAGGTCATATTTTGCTTAATGAGCTGAACGCCAAAATTACAGATGCCTTAAGAAAGATCCCTGAGGATTTTCGTATGCCGGTCATTCTGGTGGATATGGGAGATTTTTCCTATGCGGAAACGGCTGAGATAATCTCATGCCCGGTAGGTACTGTACGCTCACGGCTTTCCCGGGGGAGGAGACTCTTACACAAACAGCTTAAGAGATACGTAGACACGCATGAAAGGGAGTAGAAAAAATGAGGTGTGAAGAGACACACGAGCTCATCACCGCACTAGTAGATAATGAATTGTCTCACGAGGAACGATCCTCCATAGAAGGTCATCTCAAGGATTGCCCGAGGTGCCGGTTCGTTTACGGACAAGAGCAGACCTTAAAAAGAGAGGTCCGCATGGCCGGCGCCAGAGTGAATGCGCCCGCTGACCTTAAGGAGAAAATCCTATCTGACCGGCGCATATTTCCAGGGAGAGCTGAATCCCCTAAAAAATGGTTTGAACTACTTTGGCCCGGGGGGTCGATTCTCCGCCCAGCTTTGGTCCTGGCTCTCTTAATGATCCTCGCTCTCCCTACATTCTACCTGATGAGATCAACCGAACAGCCTATTTCTCTAGCAGCTGTGGAAACCCATGATAGGATCGTGAAGGGGGATATCTCTTTTATTAGGGCAGGAAGTCAAGAGGAGGTCATAGAACGCCTTGTTCTTTCTGTGGATGGCAGGTTTGCGCCGATGGGATATGACTTATCCGGTATGAATCTACTGCCCGTAGGGGGGATGGTCCAAGAAGTCCAAGGGCGGAAAATTCAGTTGGTCGTTTACGATGGCAAAGGGCATTCTTTAACTTGTTACACATTTTTTGGCACAGAGAAGGATGCACCGAATCATGCTGCTGTCTTTTTTGACCCCAGGAAAAAAATCACTTTTTATAGTTTCTCTCGTGGTGAGATCAATGCAGTCTTCCATCGTGAAGGGAAATTGATATGCATTTTAGTTTCAAAGATGCCCATGGGGGACCTTCTGGCTCTGGCTAGGTCAAAGGCGCGATCAACCTAAGAAGCAGACGTCTTACCTTTCATTCAATCCTTTAATCTTTCTTCTCCGAACGTATAAGAACATCCCGACATAGGCTGCCAAGAGAGCCGTATAATTGGTCATCATTAACCACGGCGTAGCCCAGGAAATCCCCTCCACAAACGGCGTAGGGAGAGGCCAAAGGTACGGGGTAGGGAAATATCGTGAACTATGTGTGGGGATGTCGCAAAGAATATGAATTCCCCAAGCCAAGAAGAGCCATGGGGGATGTTTTCTTATTGTCCAAATCAAGGCGAATAGAGCACCCCAGATAACAAAACTGTGGGTTAAGTTGTAAGCGTAAAAAACAAAATCCGGAAGGATGGACAGAGGGGGAGGTCCGGAGATTTCTCCGACTATGCGCAGCTTAAGCCACCCCGGGCGGGTTACGTGAAATAGGCCGAAGGAGAGGAGGTCCGGCGACATCCCGAGGACAAAAGCCCCCGCAAATCTCTTTTTGCCGCCAGGATAAAAAGCCACCCCACCCCAGAGCCCATGCGCTAAAGTATCCACACACCCCTAGCTTAAAAGTTTCGAGTTTTGGGTTTCGCGTCTAGAGTAGCGAGCATTAAAAGACTTCTCTTAACTCGAGACTCGGAACTCGAGACTGCAAACTCATTGTTACCGCCCGGCAGCGATTGCCTGAACATGCTCACGAACGATCTCCCGGGGGCAGAGACGAACAAAGGCTCTTAGACCAAGAAAAATCACCAACAGATCATCGATTTGACCCAACCCGACTAAAAAGTCAGGCAAGAGATCAACCGGAGCGAAAACATAAGCCGCCACTAAAATAAGCAGCAGCTTGGGCCATATAGGGACACGATAATCCATCAGCAACCGCCAGAACAGTTTTAAGAAGTTCGGCAGATGTGAGATGATCCGGGTAATCCTCTGCGACCCAAAACGTAAAAGAGTGGCTAAGCTCGTAAACCTCATCACTGTTCGCTGTCGGTTACTTTACTCGATTTTTGATGTTTGTACCACGCCTATCGAAGGAATGCTGCCGTCTCAGAGTGAAGGATATCGACTTCTCTCACAACCAACTTGTAGTGCACGGCGGCAAGGGTAACAAAGACCGCCACACAATGCTTCCTACCGCAGTCAGAGAACCCCTCACGAGGCACCTTGAACTAATGAGACGTCAGCAGCGGCATGATTTGGAGCGAGGGTTGGGTCGCGTTGTCTTGCCCAATGCGCTTGATCACAAATACCCCAACGCGGGTAGGGAATGGGCTTGGCAGTGGGGGTCTTCCCAGCTTCAAAATACTACGTGGATCGGGTAACCGGCGAGCGGTATAGACATCATCTGCATGAATCCGTTCTACAGAAAACCGTGCACGACTATGATCTATACTCATGTTTTGAACGGGGGTGGACGTGGCGTCAACAGCCTTGCTGATCGATTGGGGCTCGCTAAGCCTTGATGGTGGTAGGGACAGAAATAGGCTGCGGGCTGATAGCCGGATAAGCTGCCGGAGGGGCAGCGTTTGCCGGCAAAATAATTCTTGACAAAGTTTTGGTAAATGGGGAATATGACATGCAATTCTGGTTTAAATGGATTACAGAGCTGTCCGGGATAGGCCGCCAGCACCGGTGCCGCCTAAAGCGGCTCACTTGATAGTTCGGCAGCATTTGAAGCGACCACTCGACTGCCTTTCCGGCACGATACGATACTGATGGGAACCAAATGAAGAAGATCAAGAAACGCATTAAGACGGAAAACCTTTTCGTCAACACTTCACCGAAGATTAGGATGTCCGAACTTATCGCGGAATATGCCTCCGACTACATCAATATGGGAGAGAACACCGAAGAACGTCAAAGCCTTCTCAACAGCGCTTGCAGTGCGTGGAACGTAGCAGTGTTACCTGACCATCTCCGTCAAGAGGCTCTTCGTCACAATATAGAGGAA
>JAPUHZ010000430.1 GCA_027297485.1 Deltaproteobacteria bacterium | reverse complement strand
ACTGAAAGGGCTTGTTGAGCGGTAAAGTAGCCACCCTGTTCGGAGGCAATCGCTACAAGGTACCTCTCGGTTTCTCTAGGATCACGTTTCATGCAAGAACCTTACATTAAATGTAAGTTTCTTGCAACACCACAATGAAATTTTACGTAATCCTTACATCCCGTGTAAGTTTTGTGCAGACATTTGGGCGTAAGAAAAAAAGGCGCTAACTAAGCTGCATACAAAAGCGTCTGTAGTTCGCTGACGGCCTCCTTCAACCTCTCCGGCCCGCCGAAGAATGCAGCAATTTCTATCACGTTGCCGCGATCCGAAATAGGCGGCACTTTAAGGACGTCCGGGATAACAAACTGTGCTGTCCCATGTTCTGCGTATTTCTCCAGAAGGTTCTCTAGTATAGATCTAGCCTCAGGACCGTATTTGGTAAAGAAGTCCTCTTTTTCTCTTAGTACTTGGGCGGCTCGCTCTCGTCTGGTACGAATCGGAGCATTGAAAGCTATGTGACAAAGAAGGTCAAAAGGGTCGGCGTCGGGTTGGTTGGTAGCCGACCTAAGTTCGTCAAAACTGATGCCTCGTTCCTCAAGGCAATCGATGATCTGCGAACGTTGAACTGGATCAGCCCATCTCTTACGGATTTCAGCAGTTGAGGAATATAGGGTGCGAACTTTTTCGCCAGCGTAGTCAGTAAGTTTCACGACACGGAGCTGCTTCCCATCAGGGTCAAGCTCGTATACGACGTGTGCAGCAATCTCGACCTGACCACCGTCAAAATAGTACTTCCGACGAATTCCCTCAGAATCATCTGAGATAGTAGGTGCAAATTCATTATCCTCTTCCGTTTCGGCAACAATTGGCTCTTCGTCAACAATTTCGTAGTTATCCGATGCTCCGGTTTCATCCATTTGCTCCTCACTAATGAGCGCCGGATCACCATCGAACTCGGGGTCGGCAAAGAGACGCGTTGCACTGCCAGTATAGTCCAGGATGCTGAAGAAGAATTTTCCGTAATCATCACGTACGCGAGTTCCCCGCCCTATAATTTGCTTAAATTCGGTCATTGAATTAACAACTCGTGCCAAAGCAATATTTTTGCATGTCTGAATGTCTATGCCTGTGGTCAGGAGTTGTGAGGTCGTTACAATAACCGGTGTGGCCGTTTCCAATTCTTGAAATCGACCGAGGTGTCCACGCCCAATCTGTCCCTCCTCAGATGTAATACGACAAACATAGTCAGGATACCGCTTCACAAGGTCGGCACTGAAGTTGTTCAGAGCACGGCGCATCTCATCTGCGTGCTCCTGGTCAACACAAAAAACGATGGTTTTGGCAAAGGAGTCTGTTTTACGTAGGAAATCGACAAGATGACGGGCTATAGCTTTCGTACGAGCCCTTAATGCTACACTGCGCTCAAATTCATTAGTGTGGTATTCACGGTCTGGAATCTCTCGACCGTAGCGATCAAGATCGCCCTGATCAGGACGCCATCCAGCCGCATCCCACTCGGTAATGATACGATGAACTCGATAGGGTGCCAGAAACCCGTCTTCAATCCCTTGGCGAAGAGTATAGGTGTAAATTGGATTGCCAAAGTAACGGTATGTGTCACGGTTATCTTCTCGAAGCGGAGTCGCTGTCATGCCTAGCTGGAACGCTGGATGAAAGTATTTAAGTATCTCACGCCAGTTGCTTTCGTCCCGGGCACTTCCACGGTGGCACTCATCGACGACAATAAAATCAAAAAAAATTCGAGAGAATTCTTTGTACAGGCCCGGGCGATGTTCGTCCTTGGCAATCGCCTGATAGATGCTGAAGTACATTTCCCGACCCTTGTTGACTTCTCCATTTTCAATCTTCCAGCGTGCGTCTCCAAAGGGACCGAAAATATTATCTTTTGGATTATCAACCAGGATGTTGCGATCGGATAGGTAAAGAATTTTTGGACGGCGATATTCCCCCGTGTGATTCCAGCGTGAATTCCATAGCTTCCAGCAAATTTGGAAAGCGACGACTGTTTTTCCGCTTCCTGTGGCCATAGTCAATAGGATGCGATGCTTGCCTTGCAAGATCGCCTGAAAGGTACGGTTAATAGCAATTTCTTGATAATAGCGAGGGCTCATACCCGTAACGTGATGAGATGGTGTCAGCAGGCGTTGGGCTACTGTATGATCATCGAGCCGTTGGTCTGAACAAAGGATCGACCAAAGATCATCCGGAGAAGGGAAAGTCGTCAGTTCCTTTTCCTCCCCGGTGGCAAAGTTGAATTCCACGATGCCATGCCCGTTGGTTGAGTAGGCAAACTTGAGCCCAAGAATTTCGGCGTATTCTTTTGCCTGTTGGAGACCATCACCAGGTTTTTTATAGGCGGCCTTGGCTTCGACGACGGCAATCATGAAGTCACGCGTGTAGCGGAGGAGATAATCTGCTCGCTTTTGTCGACGACGTTTGATCTTTTGACCAACAATAACTATACGCCCGTCTGTGAAGGTCTTTTGTTCTGTAAAGGAATGGGGGTCGTTATCCCAGCCGGCTTGGATGAGCTTCGGAAGTACATATTTCCGACAGGTGTCAGCCTCTGTAATCATAAATAGACAGTTTTGCAATTGTTATTGGAGTCGAATTTTTACTTTTGATTTTTGCCGAATCCACGCCTGATACCTATCAAACTTTTCCTTAAAACAACAAAAGGCCCCGGTGGCATGGGATCGTGTTCGTGCTCGTGAAACGTGGTCGTGAGAGGGCTACCTCTGTCATCATGGATAATTCCGGGACTAGTCAGTCAAGCGATAAATTAGTTGCTCTTTACTTCCCTGCTTTCTAACCGATCCGCAGAACGATGTCGCACTATATCTCTTTGCCGGCTATCTCCACAACCGTGGAGCTTTTGGGCTCATTGCTTGACTTTGCACCTTCTCGTGTTGGAGGTCAAATTCGCTTTTAGCTTTTCAAAGAGAACTTTTGAATCGCTGGGTTCCTGATATCTGTGATTCTGGGAGAATATTAATTGCCGTGGATTTTTTGCCAAAGTTCCGAAAACACGCCTGGATCGGTGGGGGGCTTGAGCGAACGCGGCCTTATCAATTCAACCCGCTTCTTTTCGGTTGGTTCTTAGGATTTGTTTTAGAGGTGAAGAAGATAAAGAGCCAAGTGCAGACTTGACCCCTTTTCCTGCAAGCCCTGCGCGATCTCGATTGGGTTGAGGGAAAGAACATCGCCATCGAGTACCGGTGGGCAGCACGTAGGCGGGACCGCTATCCCGCCATGGCAGAGGAGCTGGTCCGCCTGAAGGTTGATCTCATCGATGACTACCCGCCTTGCACCTGCCGCCTTCTCGACGGCCAGGGTTTTGAGGTGCAGCGAGTTTACGCACGGAATAGGGTTTTACCCAAGCGGTGTTGAGGAGGGGATGATCTAAATATTTTTTTGACTCTGGGGAGAAACTGTGCTATATTCGGCTTATGGAAATAAATTTGCAGAAGGTTTTGATCTTCGCTCTTCTCCTATCGTTGGTTTTGCCGCCCCTGAGCTTAAGAGCAGCGGAGCCTGCTCGTGGAGATGAGCTTCAACTTGAACCAGCGCAGCCTTCGACCGGAGAGGATTTAGGATACGGGTTCGGCTCTCTCGTTGCCAGCTTATTTTATAGCCCTCTGAAGATCACATACGCTGGCCTCGGCCTCATGACAGGCGGCCTAGGTTATCTACTTAGCGCCGGTAAAGCAGGCGTAGCTGACAAGATTATCTACCCAGCTGTGTACGGCAACTATATCATCACGCCGAGTCACCTTAAGGGAGCGCAGCCGCTTGTCTTCATAGGGCCGCCTCCACCGACCGATCCTACTCCTCAGAAGATCACTACCGCTGATCTCCCGCCCCAAGGCTAAGAAAAGGGTAGAGTAGAGGACAGGCTCATCTATCGTTAGGTCAATCCTTGGCTGTATCCGCCGTTTCCAGCTTCGTGCCCGTTTAGGGTTGTCCATCGATAAAAGTCCAGTCCCCCCCTCATCAAACACTGCATGCAGTTTTCCCGCATACGGATTAAGCGAATTGATCAGCTTAAACGGCTTTAAAATCACTTCCGGCTCAACCCCAGTTCCACCCACATCCAGCTAAAGTCGTACGCCGGGCTTCCTGCCCGGCGCTGGCGCTCCGCCTGGTTCTCAAAATCCTTGAGCAGCGCGACCAGCTTGGGTTGCACGGTCTTCAACCGGGCCGCATGGCGTGGCGTTCGATTCCCAAGCGCCGGGACCGGCTCGTCCAGCCATTTGCGGTAGTGCCGCTCATAGTATTCGCCGACAATCTTGGCCTGAAGATCGGCGGGAATCTCGGGACTCTGCCGCTTCGCTGCAGCGGGGCGGGCCTTCAGCGCTTGAGCAACGTCCTCGTAGCGGGTCGCCCTGAATTTCGCGGCCCCGCCCGCAATCTCATCGATGAGGTTTCGTCCTCGCTCAGCGCGCTGTCGGGAAGTGGTTTCAAGCACGAGCCGGCTGCCTTGGAAAATAAACGTGCCGAGGCTACGCTGAAATGCGTCGGCATCTTCGAGCCACGCATAGCTCCCGTCGCCGTGATCCTCAAGGGCAGGATGACTCGCAAGCGCCCCCACTAGGGCGTCCCGGTCCAGCACATCAAATATGACCTTTGCGAGGACAAGGGGGTCGCCTTCCGCGGTTACCATCTTGGGTAAAGGACGGAACGCCACCAACTTCAACCAGAGGTAATGAAAGGCTGCCCCAACCCACTTAAAAAACGCGACGAGATCTCTCCCAGGAAACTGTCTTGTAAAGCTGCGATGGGCGTTTTTGAGTTCTTTAAGGATCTCCTCTTTCGCCGTAACCGGATACAGATATGGCGCGGCCTCTAAAATCAGGACACCGTCCTCCCCTTCTCCAACCCTTACCGCTATCAAGTCCCACTGGGCGAGGTCATGTGTCG
>JAPUHZ010000043.1 GCA_027297485.1 Deltaproteobacteria bacterium | reverse complement strand
CTAGTCAATCTTGCCAAGAAGGAGGGCCTGATAATTTTCACCGCCGATGGGCCGCTGCGATCCATAGCCGAGTTCCAAAAACTAAAAGGTATTTTCTACTCTATCAAGTTCAAAGAACTCTCCCATATTGCATAGCCATGGATTGTAATCAATCTGACAATTTCTCCAACACATTGGACTGCTTATGGTGCTGAGGTGCTGAAAGAGTATCTAAAAGGGATATTTAAGGTAGCCCAGCGAGGCGACATACGAGATTAGTCGACAAATGGCTGAAGGACCGCAAAAAGCGCATTCTCAGCTTGGAAGACATCAAACACTACTGCCGCGTCGTTACCGCCCTGGCTAAGACCATTGGGATCCAAATTGAAATTGACACGCTCTATCCTGAGATTGAGAAAGATGTTTTGGCAGTGAAGCTCGAGTAGGCGTATGGTAAAGGATGGTTGTCCAGCTGGTACAGATCAAGTAGAATAGCGTCAAAATTGGCAGAGATTCTTACCTTCGAACAGATTAAAGCCCGCTATGATGGAGAATGGGTCCTTATCGGCAATCCCGTAACAGACGACTCGTTATCGGTGCATGAAGGAGCGGTGTTGTGGCACAGTAAGGATCGGGACGAGGTTTACCGAAAGGCTCGTGAGTTAAAACCGGCCCACTCCGCAATCCTTTTCTTCGGACACCTTCCCAAGGACGCTGCCATCGTCCTATGACCTACCGTTTCGACCCGAAAATGGGGATAATCCCCGTTTGGTGCTGTCCATACCAACAAAGGATTCTCACGGAAAACTGGGGTTGTTGTATCTGGTCAATTCTATAGTAAAATCCCACATGAGACCGGTGAACTAGGAATGAACGATGGCAAGACGACTCACTAAGCACAAGAAACTTGAAGCGGCGATCGATGCGGTCAGAGACAGCTACTCCGGCCCCGAGGAGATCAATAGTCTCAAGAGCGCGGCGCTGCCGAACAAACGGGCAATCATTGACGCGTTCACCCATCTTAAGCCGGTGGTCTATGTAGGCTTCTACAGCACGCGCCCGCTCGATCAGGACAATCTCCGCCACACCATCGCCGAGCATCTGTACCCTGCCTATGAGATCCTCGTTGAACAAATTAGCCGAGCCGTCACGTACGAGGAACAGATGAGGAGCGCTCCTAAACGCGGGCCAGAATGGAGTGAAAATGTCGTGCTGGGCCTCTTTCAGGAGTTGCCCAAGCTACGCCGGACCCTGAACGGAGACGTCCTGGCAGCTTATGACGGCGATCCCGCAGCAAAGAGTGTCGAGGAGGTGGTTTTCAGCTACCCGGTCTTGGAGGCGATCACCACCTACCGCATTGCCCACGTCCTCTACCTTGCTGGAGTACCGATGATACCGCGGATTATCTCAGAACACGCGCACGGCGCAACGGGAATTGACATCCATCCCGGAGCCAAGATTGGCGAGCGGTTCTTCATCGATCATGGTACCGGCGTCGTCATCGGGGAGACTTGTGTCATCGGCAACAACGTCAAGCTCTATCAGGGTGTCACACTCGGAGCACTCAGTCTCCCGCGCGCAGAGCAAGGTAGGTTGGGGCGCCACCGCAAGCGGCATCCCACCATCGAGGATAACGTAACGATCTATTCGGGCGCTACCATTCTCGGGGGCGATACCGTGATCGGCCAAGGATCAATCATCGGCGGTAACGTCTGGCTGGTTCAATCGGTGCCCCCTGGCTCGAAGATCAGTTACGACCCGGGGACCAGCATTCCCAACGACAGCTAAAGACAGTACGTGTCTCTAAGCTGAAGGAAATGTCCAGGTCAGCCGGGAAGACAACATCAGGTTGACATAAGTACCCCTTTTCGGATATTTCTCGCCAAAAGCTCTCAGCAATTAGCTATCAGTCAAAATCTGAGTGCTGACGGCTGAAGGCTAGTGTCAAATTCTCAGTGTCCATACCTGAGAAGCAAACTCCTATCATCCATTCAGCTGCCCGGCACCAGAGGGAAGGAATCAGGTAGCATGAGAAGGCTTCTGGTTTGTCAGCACGTGGCTTATGAAATCTTGGGGACTCTCAATCCTCTCTTTAAGAGTTGCGGATTTCGGATTCGATACGTGAATTTTGGCCGCTATCCCGATGCCCATCCAAGTTTAGAGGGTTATCACGGACTGGTGGTTCTGGGGGGGCCCATGAACGCTAATCAGGTCGATCAATATCCTCATCTTTCCACTGAAATAAATTTGATCAAACAAGCGATTCACAAGGGCATCCCGATATTGGGCATCTGTCTTGGGGCCCAGTTGATCGCCAATGCTCTTGGAGCCAAGGTAAATCAAAATCAGGATAAGGAAATTGGCTGGTATGATGTTTCACTCACTGAAGAAGGGAAGAGGGACCCCCTCTTGGGTCACTTTCAGGATACGGAAAAAATATTTCAATGGCATGGGGACACCTTTGAAATTCCGCACGAGGCGGAGCAATTGGCTGTTTCGCCAACTTGCTTAAACCAGGCCTTTCGATTTGGGACCAATGTTTACGGCCTTCAATTTCACCTCGAGGTTGACGAGCCACTGATAGAACGTTGGTTAAGGGTGCCCATACACAAAAAGGAGATCGAAAGCCTGAAAGGAAAAGTTGACCTTCAGAGGATCAGACAAGAAACGACGGCTAATATTGACCGGCTCAAGCAGTTGAGTAGCCGGACTTTTGGGGAGTTTATCAAACTTTTTGGCATAAAAGAGAGACGCCAAAGATTGTCCTCCAGGTAGGACGGCCGCTGCCAGCGCCCTTTGACGTACTGTCCTAACCCCAATATGGGCCTCATGGTTGCCGAAGGAGAAAAAGGGGACAGGCTGGTTTTTTGACTGCCACCGGGAAAAAGCTTTTATGGTCCTCTGGCCAGCAGGCTCCTTGGCTATTTTATAGCCTTGTTTTCTGTCAGCTCAATCTAAAGAGGAAAGACCGGGTCATTCGTTCGAGACAGATAACTCGCTAAAGGGACAGGGAAATTACTTCTCAAAAGCGGCCTTGAGCTTTGAGGCCAGCTCACCATTCTCGTGCATCTCGTGTAGGATATCGCAGCCGCCAACGAACTTGCCGTCAATGTAGACTTGTGGAATTGTGGGCCAGTTGGAATAGCGCTTGATCCCCTCTCTGACTTCCTTATCCGCGAGGACATCCGCAGTCTCAAACGGAATATCGTAGGATTTGAGGATCTCAATCGTGTGAGCCGAGAAGCCACACTGGGGAAAGTTTGGGTTTCCCTTCATGTAGAGCATGACCTTATTTTTCTTCACCTGCTCCTCGATCTTTACCAATACTTCATCAGCCATATTCAGACCTCCCTCCTATTCTTTATGAACCGAGACGCTCCCATTGTTCCGGAGTATAAGTTTTCAAAGCCAGGGCATGGATGCGTTCACTCCCGATAGCATCCTTAAGAACTCCATACACCAGCTGGTGTTGTTCCACCAGGCCCTTTCCCTCGAAGGACGGGGACACGATCATGACTTGATAGTGATCCCCCCCTCCGGTTAGATCCTGAACAACGATCGTGGACTCTGGGAGGGCCTTTTCTAGGGTTGACTTGATCTCGTCGGGACTGATCATAGGGTATTATGAACTCCGGAAATCAAATTATATCGACCACGGGGTTTGAAACCCCGCGGTCGACCAAAGGGAAGAGCTGCCGCTTCTCCCCTTTGGAAACCCCATCGGTTATGTGCCTGCGGCTAGCCGCGGGGTATGCTAATATTCAAATAGAGCATATCCGCTCCATTAACAGTTTTCAAGCCTCAGGCCTGGGATTAAAATCCGCGCGACACTTTCTCATCATAGCCCGTAGGTCCTGACGCAGCTCTTCTAGGGTCGGACGACCGACATACCAATACCCACAGTAAATGTTGTGGACTGTTAAGTCAGGCATCAAAGAAAAAGTATAAGGGCTAGCAATCACGCCCCGTGACCTGGAGTTTTCAACCATTTCAAGCTGTTTGACGACCACTCGGTCTTGGTCGCTTAGAAACGGGAAACCAGCCCCAAGCCCAGTCTTAAAGGCGGCGTTGACCTCCGAAGGATCGACACTCACGACAGCGAGCTTGCAGTAATTGATCTCCAGTTCTTTATGAAATTCCGTCAGAAGGCGCAACTGCACCTGGCATTTTGGTCACCAGTAACCACGGTAAAAAACAACAATCAAGGGAAACTTGCCGGCAATCTCGGAGAGCTTGACGATTTGCCCGTCCTGATCCGGCAACTCAAGGTCAGGGAAGCCTCTGCCTATCGCTTGATTCATCGATCTAGCTTCTATACGCGCAGCCCTAATGATTCATGGAAGCTTGACTAATATCTTATTCATCTCTTCTGCCGAGTAAGCCCGCATCGTCTGGGTGCGGATGTTTCCCAGCGAGCCAACGCTCATGGCTAAGGCTGTAATCGCCTCATCGTTCGGGGCCTCGGCAACAAATACAGCGTCATACGCCCCCAATATCCTTGACCTTGACCCCGAGTTTGGCTGCCGCAGCGCTTAATGCCTTAGCCCGCTCGGTGGTTTGTTTGATGTTGCGGATTCCTTGCTCCGTAAAACTGACCAAGGCGATATAAGTAGCCATAAGAACCTCCCTTGCAGAGTTTGACCATAAACATCTGCGGCCATTCGTTACTCCAAAACGGCAGCGTATCGCTCACATCAACAAGGGCGCCATCTTTGAAAACCCCGAGGCGATAATTGTTGAGCACCACTAGAAGCACGAGGCCTCCGTTTTGGCCATCCCCAATCTGATTTCACCTTTTGCGAGATTAACGACGCCCTTTTAAGGCCTTTTCCAAGGTTTCCTTAAGCTCGGCATTCTCCTTTTCTAGCCTGAGCTTCTCGTTGGTAATCTTTCCCAGATTGGCCTCGAGGTCCGCGACCTGCTGCTTAGACTCACTCCCCTGGGCATGCACTGAGTTAAGTTCTTGTTTGACCTCTGCCAGCTTTGACGCGCTGGACCCCCAGATACCGTAACCTACAAGAAGCCCTACGATTAGAGCTGAAACCGCAATGGCGATCCAGTAAGTGTTCTTCATCCCAACCTCCCTTATTTACAACGCGATAGACTCATGGATTTTTATAACAAAGAAGCCTTTTCGTCAATTGGATTGTTTAAGCCAATCCCGCGCGTCAAAGGACTTTCCCGTGATCCCTTGGGATTCATTCGAGGCTAGATAGAGAAAGACTCCTGTGATCTCCTCTGGCGTCGGGAGGATTAGGGGGTCTTCCTCTGGATACGCTCGGGCACGCATCTCAGTCCTCGTTCCACCTGGGTTCACGGCATTGACCCGAATGTTCCATTCCTTCGCCTCGTCCGCGAGAACCTGGGTGAAGCCCTCCACGCCGAACTTGGAAGCAGCATACGCCCCCCACCTTGCCTTGCCGACCCGTCCAACCCCTGAAGAGAGGTTTATTATCGATCCTTCTTTTTGCGGGATCATGATCTCTAGAACCTCTTTGGTCACAAGAAAGAGCGCCGTCAGGTTGACCTTAACGACCTCTTCCCAGGATGACAGAGGATAGCGCACAATCGGCTCACGTGGCCCAAGGATGCTGGCGTTGTTGACGAGGACGTGGATCGTGCCATAGGCATGGCAAACCTTCCTCACGAGACGTCTCACGTTTCTCACCTTGGCTATGTCCGCCGCACACCAGCTTACAGCTCCATCTGTCGATTGGATCTCTTTTGCTGCCCTTTGTAAATCCGCCTTACTCCTCGCCGTAATAAATACTTTTGCCCCCTCCTGGGCATAAGCCATAGCTATGGCCTTACCGATCCCTCGACTGCCGCCGGTAATAAGAGCCACCTTGCCCTCCAAAACACCCACGATGATCCCTCCCTTTCTATCTCCGCCCTTCTATCTGAACCCGGCCATATCATGTTCCCCCGGAGTGATGGTAGACTTCCGGATTGAGCTGGTTTGTTGGCTTTCCGTCAAGGAAGCTAAGGATGTTGGTAAATGCAGCCTCATACCGATCGCGGAGAACCTCTACTGCTGCATAACCTCTGTGGGAAAGAAGCACGACGTTGTCGAAGGAACGAAGAGGATGGTTGGCAGGAAGCGGCTCTTCATTGTACACATCGAGCCCTGCACCGCCTAGCCGCCCCGTCTCAAGGGCACGGATCAGTGCCGATTCTGAGACAATAGGTGCCCGTGCAGTATTGATCAATATCGCACCCGGTTTCATCAGTGAGATCTCCCTCTCCCCAATTAATCCCCGGGTCTCCTGACTCAACCGGACGTGAACAGTAATGACATCGGATTTCCTGAGGAGAGTGTCGAGCGAGACCCGAACCGCTCCAGCCTCGCGAGCCCTTTCTTCAGTCAGAGTTTTCCCACTAGCCAGGACCCGAGTCCTAAAGGCCTGGGCAATACGTGCAACCTCCTTTCCGATCCTCCCTAGCCCGACGACACCGATCGTTTTCCCTTCCAGAATACGGCCGGGAATACCAGGCCACGCACCCTGATGCATCCCCAGGTCAACCTGAGGAATCCGCCTCATCACCGCCAGGATCAGTCCAAAAGTCAACTCGATAGTGGAAATCCCCGAATCGTTGGGGGTGCCGGCCACAGCGATGCCACGCCGAGTTGCAGTTCCAAGGTCGAGATGGGCAATACCCTGCCCGATTTGCGAGATGAATCTTAAGGAAGGAGCGAGAGACAACTGCTTTTCCCCGAACCGAGTACGCTCCCTAACCAAAAGAACAGCATCGACATCCTTGAGCGCATGGGCAAAATCCTCGTCCGTTACCAATCTGCTCGTCAGAACAATGACATTGGCCCGCATCTTTAGTTTTTCAAACGAGGGGGCTTGAGCAGCCACCCTCTCGTAGTCATCCAACACCAATACACGAAAGCTTTTCTTTCTATTCTCCGCCATTCTAGCCTCCTCGCCGACACAGAATCTTCTCCTCCCACCTTGCCTTATCGGCTCCAAGCTGCTACTGAATTCTTTAGCAAAACCAAAGGTCCTAGGGCAATCCTCCTCTATCCACGCTCCCAATGGAGATCTCAAAAACGGCATATTGAAAAGATAGCAATTTCCAACAATCTGGCGGACAACAAAGATACAGCTTACGAATGAAAAGTTATCAAAGGATTTTAGTTTTCGTACTCTCCGTGCTTTTTCTTACCACCCTTCTCAGCCCTTGGGTTGCCGGCCTGTGGAATCTCATCCTCGAGGCATATCCCGAATGGCAGGAGTACCGACAACCTTTCTCGCGCATCTTCGACCGACTCTTCATGATTCTGGGAATCATCTTCTTTTTTGTCTGCCGCCCCCTCCTCAAGATCGGATCCCTAAGTGAGCTAGGTCTCCAGCCATTGCCGCAGGCCTATTGGACCCTTCTTCGGGGTTTCCTTCTCGCCCTGGGGTCGGTGGTTGTCCTTGGCTTCGTAATGTCCTTATCCGATGTTTTCACGCCTTACTTTCGTCTTTCTTTATCGGTAACACTGGAACGTTCTGTCAAGGCGCTCCTCACGGCTGTCACCGTAGGCCTTCTCGAGGAGATATTTTTCCGTGGCATGATCCTTAAAGGGCTGCTCGAGGAGTGGAGGGTAACGGCCTCTTTCGTCGCCGCAAGCCTCTTTTATTCTGCCATCCATTTTGTCAAGCCGGCTGAAAAGCTGTTTTTCTCCGGGTTCGATCCTTGGGCTGGGATACGTCACCTCATCTATTCCTTCCACGCTTTCCTCGACCCCATAGCTCTTTTTCCGGGGCTCTTTGGCCTTTTCCTCCTCGGAATAGTCCTAAGCTACGCCTTTCTACGCACTGGCTCTCTTTACCTATCTATTGGCCTTCACGCGGGATGGATCTTTGGACTCAAGACCATACGCGTATATGGGAGTTACAGACGTGAAGACCTGGGATGGCTTTTTGGTTCCTCCAACCCTAAATTCGTGAGCGGAGTTGCCACCTGGATTTGCATCCTGGCAGTCGGTGTTATCGTCCACTGGATGACGCGTAGGAGGCAAGGCTTGAAATAGCAAGCCCTTTTTCAACGAACCGTAACGGCTCTTTGGTCTGCTTCCTCCAAGAGTGATTTGACCTGTTTTAAAATCCTCTCCGCCATCAAGCGATACCCCGCGCCGTTAGGGTGGATCGAATCACTCTTTAACTTGGGATCGGAAAGAATTCCCTTGAGGACATTCGGGATAAGCAAGGCTCCATACTTTTCGGCGATCTCCTCGTAAAGAGGGCCGTACTCATCAGTGAAAAGCCCTAGCCTGATACCTACCAGAGCCACCATTGCCCCCTGTTCCTGAATCCGGTGGACTATCAACTCAAGATTACTTCTGGTTTCACTCAGAGGGACTCTACGCAAGAAATCATTTCCACCGAATAGGACAATCACCAAACGAGGGTTCCTGGATAACACGTCCCGCTCTAAACGCGATAGACCATTTGCCGATGTATTTCCTCGTTTCCCTGCGTTGATTACCGGATTGGGGAGCTGCCGTACCAAAATGGAAGGGTAGTCCTCTCCCCCTCGAGCTCCCACCCCATCGGTCAGGCTATCTCCAAAACAGATGATATTCTCTCCTTGGGAATCGAAGTTACGGACAAAATCGTAACGTTCACTCCGTTCACAGGCAGAAAATATTAGCCCGAGAAGGAGAAAGATCCAGAGGAACCTTCGGGCCATTGAATGGGAACGTCACCTTCCTCTTACAACGACGCAGTGATCCGGGTGGGCCAGGGCAAACACCTTTTGCCCTGGGTCAATTTTTTGGGAGGCGGGAGCAATTACCCGCAGAACCAGGTCGCTCTCACCGACCTGGACGCGATAATCAGCGGCATCTCCGAAATAGATTCGTTGGCCAACTGTGCCGGTAAAGAGATTGAAACCCATGTTAACATGTCTCTCGGCTTCAGACTTATCCTGAACCAATCGAATATTGTGCGGACGGATGGAAACCCAAACTTTTTCTCTGCTACTAAAGCCTTCATCGTTTCTTACGTGGAGAAGTAAACCATTGCCCAGGCCGATTCTTTGTTTCTCCTCCACAGTGCCGGAAAGAAGGTTGGTCTTGCCGACAAATTCAGCAACAAAGCGTGTCCTGGGCTTGTCATAAATCTCCTCAGGTGTCCCTGCCTGTTCCAGCCTACCTTGATTCATCACACAGATGCGATCCGCGATAACCATCGCCTCTGACTGATCATGGGTTACATAGATCGAGGTGATGTGGAATTCGTCGTGCAGGCGGCGGATTTCGAACCGCATCTCCTCCCTGA
>JAPUHZ010000429.1:0-2500 GCA_027297485.1 Deltaproteobacteria bacterium | reverse complement strand
CCTTGCGGATTTCCATCCCAAAGGGGCCATGGCTAAAAGTTATGGACTCTACCTGGAGGATAAAGGCATCACCGATCGGGCAACCGTCATCATTGATAAGAGCGGTGTTGTCCGATACGCCGCGTCAGTAACTCCGGCCGGAGAGCGTAACCCGAAAGATCTTTTGGCCGAGTGCCAGAAGGTCAATAAAGGGTAAGATGCAGTTGGAGCTCTATTTTTATAACGAGTGTGGCTTCTCACAACGCGTATTGAATTGCATCACCAATCTTCGGGTCGGCAATCAGATCATTCGAAAAAACATCCGTGAGAATATCGATTACGAGAAAGAGTTGGTAGATCTTTGCGGCGACAAAACCGTCCCCACATTGGTCGTGGACGGGAAACCCATACGTGGGTCGGAGGAAATCAACCAGTTTCTTGTAAACCGGTTCGTGGACTAGGAAAGCCGCCAGGATTAAATAAAAGAAAGGCTCGACCTCAAAAGAGGTCGGGCCTTTTGGTTTTTACCTCATGGTGGTAGAATTTCAGCTATGCGACGAATTGAAGATTTGACGCCTGCCATAAAGAAAGCCCGTGAGGAAGGCATCGATTTAAGCCAACTCTATGAGCGTCTGTCTTGGACGCCCACCGAGCGCCTCAGGCGAAACTATGATACGGCAGAGGCGTTTGAGGAGTTGAGAAAAGCGGGGCAGAAGCACCGTGCTGGCAAGCAACGTTGAGAAGCTGCTCAAAGCGCTTCATGATGAAGGCGTGGAGTTTGTCATTATCGGCGGGGCGGCTGCAGTGCTGCACGGTTCCGCTTACGTGACCGGCGACTTGGATATCTGCTACTCCAGAGAAAGAGAGAATCTCAAAAAGGTCGCGACAGCTTTGGCCCCTTTCAATCCGTCGCTCCGTGGTGCGCCGAAAAATCTTCCATTTCACCTTGATGTTGACAGTCTGAAGGCAGGACGTAATTTCACGCTGACCACCGATTTAGGCGACTTGGATCTTTTGGGCGAAGTGACGGGATTAGGCGGTTACGGCGAAGCGCTCTCATTTTCTGAAGAGTTGGAAATTTTCGGCATGAGCTGCAAGGTTTTGACTCTCCAAGGCCTGATCAAAAACAAGCGAGCAGTCGGACGTGCGAAGGATTTGAGGCTGCTGCCAGAATTGGAAGCTCTTCTAGAAATACGGAAATCTCAAAAGAAAGGCTAGAGGTGAAGAGTCCCTCCAGCGCCGATGGTACTATAGGGCCGCCCTATGGGAAAGTAGGAAGCCGCCGGATTTAAATTCAAAAGGCTCGTGGCTTTAATCAGCCCGGGCCTTTTTGCGTAGGATTCCGGTATGCTAGAATCGCGTTCTATGAGTCGTCGCCGAGATATTGATTCTTTGGTGGAGCAGGTACAGCAGCAAATCACGCATTGCATAACCTGCCAGCCTTACGAAGGAGGAGAGGCTGTTTGGATCTTTGGTAGTCGTACAGACATAGATGATGTACTTGACTCTTGCAGTGTACCCGAAAGGCTAAAAGACGAGGTACTCAGTCAGATAAATTGTCCAGGATGCGGAGCCTCGATTGAAAGGCCATGTGATGTAGGTATCAAACATGACTTCGAGATTGAGTATGATGAGACGCTTGAACGTGCGGAACGGCGGTATGAATCAAAATTATATGACTTTTCCCACTTTCTACAGAGGGTTCCTTACTTGGGCGCGAACCACCCTCTCGGGAAGGCGATCCTTAGAACAATCAAGAAATTCCCTAAGCGATCAGTTGAAAGGCGATCGTGGTTCCGTGGAAGGCGTGTGGTAGACGGCCGCTCCATATCTACAGATGACTTGCGACCACCGGATCCCGAACAGATTGCGATTCCTGAGGGACGCTTCAACCATTACGGACAAGCATATTGGTATCTGGCTAGCACTGCAGAGGCAGCATCAGCCGAGGTTGTGCGTGCCGGATGGAAGATGGCATGGATTCAGGAATGGAGTATCGATCACCTTGATGGAGTGCTCGACCTGCGGCCATGGAGTCCTGACGATGATGGAGCATTTGATGATGATGGACGTCCCAAGGAGGTTCCGCTGCTTGCCGTTGCCATGATTTTTGGCGATCAAATTACTTCTATGCCTGCAAGGTCAGAGGGATGGAAACCGGAGTATCTGGTGCCTAGATTTCTGGCGGATGCCGCGAAGCTGAACGATTTTTCAGCGATTCTTTTCAAAAGCCCGAGGCACTATGATGAGAATCTCGTCGTTTTTGACCGCAACGCTGAGTTTGAACCTGTGGGAGCTCCCCGAAAAGTGGAGCTTCCGGAATATTTGGACAAAAAGCGAGAGGGTATTTTCTTCTATCAAGGTTTCCCGACCCTTTAGTGCTTTTTCGAGTTTTCATGCGCGGCTTTCGTATTTTGACTTAGCCCTCCAGCGCCGATGGTACTATAGGGTCGTTTTATGGAAATGCTTCGACCCTTCGGCTTCGCTCAGGACAGGCAGGCTCAGCACAAGGAGTAGGACG